>CAYHTV010000064.1:0-11714 GCA_964359575.1 uncultured Planctomycetales bacterium | reverse complement strand
TGGACATCAACCAGTTACAGAAACTGATTTAAAAACGTTGGGACAGTAGTGATATTGGGGGCGGCTGCCCTCTTCACGGGCAAAAACCCCATATTTGACCAAGCCTTGGGCGGAGTCCAAATACCACTGCGAGTCAATCTGCATCTTCGATTGCGGGGCATGCTGAGTGACAAAAATCCATAAAGCGAATTTGATCACAAAAGCAATAAGAAATAAAAATAAGAGAGTTTTATTGTGCTTCATGATATTGACGTTATGGGCCTTTGTACAACTAAAGAAAAAAATTTGGATTTATCATTGAGGAGACAAAGGCCAATATTGACTACCTCAATTCTTTTGGTTCTACAAAGGTCAATAGGCGGCGTCATATCCTAAGTTGGGGCCTAACCATTTTTCGATAACCTTCACATCCATCTTTTTGCGGGCGGCATAATCTTTAACCTGATCCCTGTCGATTTTGCCAAGCGCGAAATATTTAGAGGCAGGATGCGCGAAATAAATGCCGCACACCGACGGCGGTGGGATCATAGCATAGGTCTCGGTTAACTCAATTCCAGTATTACGGGTAACTTTTAATACATCAAATAAGGCCGGCTTCTCCGCATGATCGGGCTGGGATGGATAGCCGGGAGCGGGACGAATGCCGCGGTATTTGCAGGCAATGAGCTCTTCGTTGGTCAAGTTCTCATTTGGCGCGTATCCCCAAAGTTCTTTGCGCACGAATTCATGAAGCCACTCGGCAAAGGCCTCTGCCAGGCGATCCGCGAGCGCTTTAACCATGATGCTTTTGTAATCGTCGTGATCTTTTTCGAATTTTTTAGCCAAGTCCTCGGCGCCAAACATCGCGACGGCAAATCCTCCCAAATAATCTTTGACACCGCTTTCTTGAGGCGCAATAAAATCGCAGAGCGCGTAATGGGGCTGATCATCAAATTTTTCATTTTGCTGGCGCAGGGCATGAAAAACCGCTAATTCTTGATGCCGGTCATCATCGGTATAAACGATGATATCATCGCCGATCTGGTTGGAAGGGAAAAGCCCCGCGACGCCCTGGGCGCTTAATAGTTTTTTGTTGATAATTTCAGCGAGCATGGACTGGGCATCATGAAACAATTTCGTTGCCTCTTGGCCGCAACTAGGATCTTTAAGAATTTTGGGATACTTGCCTTTCAATTCCCAAGTAATAAAAAACGGCGTCCAGTCAATATACTTTTTCAATTCCGCAAGGGCAAAATTTTTGAAAATTTTGTTTCCCAAAAATGCGGGCTGGGTGATGTCCGCTTTAGCCCAATCGGTTTTCATGGCATTCCGGCGGGCATCGTGAATCGAAAGGAAACGTTTTTGCCCCTGGCGGCTGGCGTGCTCATCCCGCAGTTGTTGGTACTCACGGCGCGTTTTTTCGATTAAGCCGATTTTTTGTTTTTCATCCAGCAGATTGCGGCAGATGCCGACACTGCGCGCGGCGTCCTTCACATAAATCGTAAAGCCGTCATAGGCCGGCGCAATTTTAACGGATGTATGGTTGGCAGATGTCGTGGCTCCGCCAATCAAAAGGGGAACCTGTAACCTCTGCCGTTTCATCTCGGAGGCCACGTGCACCATTTCATCCAGGGAAGGCGTGATCAAGCCGCTTAACCCGATGATATCGGCTTTTTCCTGGCGGGCTGTATCCAGGATTTTTTCGCAGGGGACCATAACGCCCAAGTCAATGATTTTAAAATTGTTGCAGGCGAGGACGACTCCCACGATATTTTTGCCGATGTCGTGCACATCGCCTTTCACCGTCGCCATGACAATCGTGCCTAGCGTTTTGGCAGCCGCGCTGTTTTTTTCTTTTTCAATAAAAGGCGTCAAGTAGGCGACCGCCTTTTTCATAACACGAGCGCTCTTCACCACCTGCGGCAAGAACATTTTGCCGGCGCCAAATAAATCGCCAACGATATTCATGCCGTTCATGAGCGGGCCTTCAATGACTTCGAGCGGATGCTTGACTTTTTGGCGCGCTTCTTCGGCGTCTTGGTTGATGTATTCCACGATGCCTTTAACGAGGGCATGAGAAAGGCGCTCTTCGACCGGCGCCTTGCGCCATTCGCTATCTTCGGTGGTTTTTTTGCCTTGCGCTTTGACGGTCTCGGCGTAAGCGATCAGACGTTCGGTGGCATCACCCCGGCGGTTCAGCAAAACATCTTCGACCAACTCCAAAAGGTCTTTGGAAATTTCATCGTAAACGGTAATCATGCCGGCATTCACAATCCCCATATCCATCCCGGCTTTAATGGCATGATAGAGAAATGCCGAATGCATGGCTTCGCGCACGTGATCATTGCCGCGGAAGGAGAAAGAGACATTGCTCACCCCGCCGCTCACCCGGCAATGGGGGAGAGTCTGCTTAATGATGCGCGTGGCCTCAAAATAATTCTTGGCATAATCGTTATGCTCCTCGATGCCGGTAGCTACAGCAAAAATATTTGGGTCAAAGATAATATCCTGCGGCACAAAACTAACGTCTTCCGTTAAAATTTTATAAGCCCTGAGGCAGATGGCGACCTTTCGCTCCACGGAATCCGCCTGACCCTGTTCATCAAACGCCATCACAACCGCGGCCGCGCCGTATTTTTTTACTTTGCGCGCCTGCTCTTTAAAAATTTCTTCGCCCTCTTTTAGGCTTAACGAATTGACGATGGATTTGCCTTGTACGCATTTCAGCCCGGCTTCGATGACTGTCCATTTGGACGAATCGATCATGATCGGAACACGGGAAATGTCCGGTTCAGCGGCAATCAAGTTTAAAAATTTCACCATCGCCTTCTGCGAATCGAGCATGGCCTCATCCATGTTGATATCGATGGCCTGGGCGCCGGAGTCGACTTGCTGACGGGCGATGGACAAGGCCTCATCGTAATTGCCCGCGAGGATAAGACGGGCAAATTGTTTAGAGCCGGTCACATTGGTGCGCTCGCCGATGTTGATAAAATTGCTCTCCGGCCGAAGGATCAACGGCTCTAAGCCGCTCAAGGAGGTCTGAACAGGAATTTCCGGGATTTTGCGCGGCGGAATATTTTTCAATGCCTCAGTGATGATTTTGATATGGTCGGGAGTTGTGCCACAGCATCCGCCGACAATATTGAGCCAGCCTTGCCGGGCCCATTCCTCAATATGCGCGACCATTGACTCTGGTGTCTCTGGAAATCCGGTCGCCGAGAGCGGATCCGGCAGCCCGGCGTTGGGGTAACAGCTCACATAAGTGTTGGCAATCTGGGAGAGTTCTTCAATATAGGGACGCATTTCTTTTGGCCCCAGAGCGCAATTGAGTCCCACGCTTAAAAGTGGGGCATGCGCGATGGATATCCAGAAGGCCGCGAGCGTCTGTCCTGATAAAGTCCGGCCGCTGGCATCGGTGATCGTTCCGGAAATCATGACGGGAAGGCGGCGGCCGGTTTTGGCAAAAAAAGTTTCCGCCGCGAAAATTGCGGCCTTGGCATTTAAGGTATCAAAAACCGTTTCGATAAGCAAAAGATCCACGCCGCCGTCCACGAGCCCGCGGATTTGTTCGGTATACGCCGCAGCGACTTGATCAAAAGTGACCGCCCGGTAACCCGGGTCATTGACATCCGGCGAAAGCGTGAGGGTCCGGTTCGTCGGCCCAATGGCTCCGGCAACGAAGCGCGGTTTATGCGGATTTTCTTTCGTAAAAGCATCGGCGGATAGCCGGGCAATCTGGGCCGAGGCCACATTGAGCGCGTAGGCTTGCTCACTCATTTTGTAATCCGCCTGGCTGATCGCATTGGCATTAAACGTATTGGTCTCAATAATATCCGCGCCTGCCGCGAGATAACAGGAGTGGATTTCTTCAATGATTTTCGGCTGGGTCAGCGAAAGCAGTTCATGGTTGCCTTTGAGGTCTAACGGGTGGCCGGCAAATGGCTGGCCGCGGTAGGCTTTTTCATCCAGTTGATATCTCTGAATCATGGTGCCCATCGCGCCATCCAGAATCAGAATTCGTTCTGGGAGAATCTGCTGCAATGGATGATTTGATAATGGAATTTTCATAGTGATAAGATAAAGGAAATCCCCTGGCTTGTCAATGGAGTTATCCTGTTATAGGGAGTATTAAATTTTACCTTGACACATGTCAGGATGTAACATAAGATGTTAAATTATGACAAGCTATCAACCACGCGAAATTACCAAAACATTAATTGAGTCACTTGAAAACATGCCGGTGGTGGTTCTTTCCGGAATGCGCCAGACGGGTAAAAGCACCCTTCTTTTAAACCAGCCGCAATTAAAGAAAAGAAGGTATGTTACTTTCGATGATTTTAACACTCTCGAATTAGCCCGCAGTAATCCGGAAGAGCTTTTGTCCGGCAAAGAACCTATCACTATTGATGAAGCGCAAAAGTACCCCGAGATCTTAAATGTTATAAAGAAAGAAGTGGATAGAAATCGCAAGCCCGGGAGATTTCTCTTAAGCGGCTCGGCTAATTTCCTGCTCCTTAAGAAAGTTGCCGAAAGCCTGGCTGGCAGGGCAGTCTATATTACTCTTCATCCATTTACTCGAAGGGAAATGCTTGGGCACACTAAAGAAAAACCGGCCCTTGCGCATTTTATTGATACAGGCGCGTTTCCTAAGCGTGAAATCAATCCTGTTTCGTTAAAGGAAATTCTAAAAGGCGGCATGCCTTCAGTATGCCTTGGTCAAGTAAAGAAGCCAGAAGTGTGGTATCGCGGCTATGAACAGACATATCTGGAGCGCGATATCCGCTCCTTAGCTCAAGTGGCGGATTTGGTTTCATTTCGAAATCTTTTGCATCTGGTGGCTCTTCGGAATACAAAAATCTTAAACATAAGTGAGCTTGCTCGTGACGCGAAACTAAACGTTGTCACTACCTCGCGCTATCTTTCGCTCATGGAGGCTTCATTTATCTTAAGCCGAGTCCAACCCCATTTTAGAAATAAAACAACCCGACTTATTAAATCTCCTAAAGTATATTTATCCGATACAGGGCTGTCCGCTTACCTTGAGGAGATCAAAGATTTAAGTGTTAACGAGATGGCAAGAGGGGCGTTGTTGGAAAGTTACGTGGCACAGAATTTAGAGGGAATACTTTCCGCTTATTATCCCGACGCGAAGATTACCTATTGGAATATTCAAGGAAGATACGAAGTCGATTTCATTATAGAGGTAGGCGGCAAAACGCTCGCCATTGAAGTAAAAAGCGGCAGCCGGTGGAAAGAAAGCGATCTTGTGGGCATAAAAACGTATTTAGCCAGTAATAAAGAATGTCTGGGTGGATTATTGGCTTACAATGGCCACGATGTCTTAAAGCTTGGCAAAAACATATGGGCTGTTCCGGTTAATTTGTTGTTAAGTTAGCCCAATGTTAAGAGGTCATTAAACAGATTCTAATCTCGCTTAGCCAGCGACCCCAGTTTGTGCAAAAGATAGAACTTCCTCTGTGGGGGTTCTATCTTTTATTTTTACGGGGACAGGCAGGGCGTACTCGATGGTGGCCTTCGGGTAATTCACCTCGATCCGCTTGATAAAGGGGCGGATAAAGCTCCGTCGTTGGGCGATGGTTCCTTCCAAAAGCGTTTCGCGCAGGTTATTGAGAAACGGCCGCATTTTTTCCTCTGCCACAGAAAACCCGTTTCCCGAATTCCGTTTTTTGATCAACTCCGCTTTTTACGATTCAAGGACGGTGATTTCTTCGTTGAGGTCTTTGAGACGGGGAGAGATGTCTTTAAGGTCAAAAGCGCCGGTCTCAATGCCTTCAAACAGCTTGGCGCGGCGGGTCAGCTTTTCGGTCAGCAGGCAGTTGAGCTCATCCATCCTCTGCAGGTATTCATCGTCAAAGACGCGGGCCTCATCATTGATGTGAGTGAGCAGTTTTTTGATGTTGTTTTCTGAGAATATTTTTTCCTGAATGGTGGAAACGATAAAAGGCTCAATCCTTTTGGCCGGAATAAGCTTCTGTGAGCAGCTTGCCCACCCGCTTTTATTGACCTTTGCTTAACCAAAAGTAGAAGGTAGTCAATATTCCTGCCTGATGAGCTCATCTTATGACGAGCTCATCAGGCAGGTCGCTTTGTTCTCTTAAAATTATTGCTAATGGTTGTACAAAGCTGCAGGGTTTTTCCCAGGTTTTTATCTTGTTTTCAGAATAGATAAGATGTAGAATACACTCTGTTTCAGTAAAAAATCATCCTTGGACGGAGAATGAATTTAACAGGCGGCATCTCAGATTATTTTGTGGTGTATGCAAGCGGTGTGGTGGTGAGTTTCACCCCTTGTGTCTATCCGTTGCTTCCCATAACAGCCAGTTTTATTACCGGAGTTAATGTCCGTGGGACAAAATTGATGGGATTCATTATTTCCCTGATTTATGTCCTGGGTGTTGCGGTCACGTACTGTTCGTTAGCGGTTTTTGCAGCTTTGACGGGAAAAATTTTTGGTCAGCTGCAAAACAGCCCTATGATTTTTTTGATTGTGGCCAATGTTTTACTGCTCTTTGCTCTCATTATGCTGGATGTCATTCCTCTTCCCAATATGGGAATTGATATCCAGAATAAAATGAAACCCAGGAATTTTATGACTGTTTTTCTATTCGGTGCGGCTTCCGGCTTGGTTATAGGGCCTTGCACCGCTCCGATTTTGGGGACACTCTTGGTTTATGTGGCCTTAAAACAAAACATCCTACATGGCGTGAGTCTACTGTTCATTTTTTCTTACGGTGTCGGCACGTCTTTAATTTTAATTGGTACCTTCAGCAGTCTGCTGGCTCATTTACCCAGATCCGGGGCGTGGCTGGTTAAGATCAAACAGGCCAGCGCCGCTGTTCTGTTGATTGCTGCTGAGTATTTTTTGATAAAAGCCGGGAGGTTACTATGAGGCGACTGATCCGTTGGGCATTGCTGGCCGCATTCGTAATGGCGAGTTGGAATGTGTCTGCGATGGGAGGGCCTTTGACTATGCCGAAGAATACGCTGGCCGGCAAAGCAGCTCCTGATTTTGTTCTTCCCACACTCGCCGGCGCTAAAATCAGTTTTACTGAATACCGCAATGGCCAAAAGGCCATTATCTTTTTCTGGGCGACATGGTGCCCGCACTGCCGCGAGGCTTTGGCTGAAATTAATCAGGACTTGGAAAATTTTAAGAGGCAAGACATCAAACTTGTGATCGTGGATGTTGGCGAAATCGAAAAAGAAGTGCGCGCGTATACGGTCCGGTACAAAATTGGAATGGATGTTTTTATCGACGCAGACTCAGAGGTGAGCGAGCGTTATGGGATTATTGGAGTCCCGACGTTCTTTTTTGTAAATTCTTCCGGGAAGGTGGTTGACGTACGGCATAATCTTCCGGAGCATTACGAAGAGATTTTCTCGGCTAGTCCTTATGGGCCTTTGTAGAACTAAAGAAAAAAATTTGGATTTATCATTGAGGAGACAAAGGCCAATATTGACTACCTCAATTTTTTTGGTTCTACAAAGGTCAATAGGTGGACGGATACGGAGGAAAATAATTTATGGAGAAGAAAATCATTATTATCATTTATGTCTTTTTTTGCGCCGGTCTGGGATTATCCGTGGCTGCTGAGGAAGGCAGTGTCATGGGGGGCAAGATCAGGGCATCGGTCGGCGGATTGCCACCGGCGCCTCCGGCTGAACCCACGACACAACAAGAAACTCAGACTGCTAACAGCGGTCAGAGCTTACCGTCTGGAGCAACACCTCAGACAGGAGCAGGGCTGACTCCTTCGGTGGGGTTTCCGCCTTATTTGCTTCCTCAAACAACAACTCATACGCAGCCCGCGGCCCCGGCAATTCCTAATAGTAATACCCCAATTAACGCGCCTGATGCACAGCTACTGCCTGCAGTTTCTGGTACTCCAACTCAGGACCCAGCCGAAAGTGAAATCCAGCAAGCCATTGAACAATATATTATCAATAATTCCCGTAACGCAGGAATGCTGGAAATTTTTGATCCACAGTTAAGTAAAAATCGCAAATTAAATTTTATGATGATTGAAGGGCCAAGCCAGAAAACAGGCAATATGTTTCGTTCCATAGTCAAATTTCAAGACGTCAATAGCGGGGATATCGTTGATTTGAGTTTTAATATGCTCCCAGCCGCAAATCAAATCAATATCATAAATGTCGGAATTCTTAGAATTAACGGGCAGGAGCAGTCCGCGGTGAATGCTAATATTAATCCGTTCGCCGGGGTAGGAATCGGCGTCCCGGCAGGAAATCAGCCGCAATCCATTTTTGCGGATCCGAACATGACTAATCGTTAACCGAAAGATTTTGCAGTATTCTCTCCAATTTATTATGCCGTTGACCCGCTGGTTATCTCTGGTTTTTTTCCTTTCAGGATTTGCCTCATTAATTTATCAAGTTGTCTGGCAGAGGCTCTTGACTCTGTATTATGGAGTAGGGGCGATATCCATGGCCTTAATCGTCAGTATTTATATGGGAGGGCTGGGGATTGGCGCTCTCTTGGGCGGGCATTTGGCTGAAAAGGTCAAAAATAAAATACTTTTCTATTTTTTAGTTGAGATCGCTATCGGCGGATTTGGGCTGGTGAGCCTTCCGTTTCTTAAAATCTTGGGGCAAAATACCGCCGGGAGCAGCTATATATTGACATTCACGTATATGTCGCTGTTCCTTTTGGTTCCGACGATATTTATGGGGATAACGCTTCCGCTGTTAACCAAGATTTTTAATCATGTTATCCATAATTTTTCGCAAACGATAAGCCATTTGTATTTTATTAATACGATTGGGGCAGCATGCGGGGCGATTTTTTCAAGCTATGTGATCATTTCGTTTTGGGGGCTGGATACGGCGGTCTACGCGGCTGTTGTTTTGAATTTTGTTTTGGCAGGGATAATTTTTTTGGTCCGCGCGATTCCCGCGTCTGTGAATACGGCAGCAGAAGGAAATGAAATTCCCGCAGTGCCTGCAGGCGTTGCAAGTACTGCGGTGCCTGCGGGAGAATTTTTGCCGCCGCGGATTGTTTATGGATTAGTTTTTATTACCGGATTTCTAGCCATCGGGTACGAAATACTTTGGTTCCGGGTGATCGGCGTGTTAGTGAAAAATTCTCCGTACGCTTTCTCCACGATCCTTTTTATTTATTTGCTTGGGATTGCGTTAGGGAGCAGTATCATGGGAAGGCTTATATCGAGAAATATCCTTGATAGGGTAAATCTATTTTTATTTTTGCAATTTTTGATTGGAATTTCGGTCCTGGCTATCTTTCTTGTTTATTATTATTTGACTAGTCAAACACCGCTCGCCTTGCTCACGAATATTTCCTTCTCTTTGCAAAGCCACCCTACGGTTATTTCCCAGGCCTCGTTAGGTATTGCAAAGGATTTTTTTACTCATGTGTATATTGTCGCTGATATTTTTTTCTGGCCGATGATTTTTGTTTTTCTCCCGACCCTTTTGATGGGAGCGAGCTTTCCTTTGATCGCCTGGCTGGCCTTGCGCTTTCCTAACCAAGAGGGAAAAACCGTCGGAAATGTTTATTTTTTTAATATTTTAGGAAATGTTTTAGGGGGGGTAGTGACCGGTTTTATTTTATTGGCGCATTGGGGGACGGAAATGACCGTGATGGCCTTTATCGCATTGGGGATTCTCTTTGGCTTTTTTGTTACCAAGCTGGGATGCCGCCCTATACCCCTTTTTGTCCGGGGGGTTACGGTGATGGTTTTATTTATTTTAATGTTGGGCTTTTTTCCCAAACGAGGGGAACTTTATCAATTGATGCATGCCGCTTATTGCAAAGAGACCCAGTTTTATCTTGAAGAAGGAGAAGACAGCTTGGTGGCGACCTGTATACATGAGCGGGGGGTTTATAATTTTGTGAATGGAACAACCCAAGGCGGTCGGCCGGGGTACCGTTTTTATGCCCACGCGATCGAGGCGGCCAGTTTTAATCCCGAGGCCCAAAATGCCCTGGTCATAGGATATGGCACGGGCTCAGTGACGGAAATTGCCCTTAAAATGAAAGATATGCAAAAAGTCACCATGGTGGAGTTGAGCAAGTCGCTGATGAAAAATTTGCACAAGATACCTTTGTTTGAAAATTTATTAAGGGATCCCCGTTTGGATATCATAGTTGATGACGGGCGGCGCTTCCTTTTGCGCACGGCGCAGCGCTACGATTTGGTATTTTTGGTGTGTATCCGATCGCATTCTTCATACAGCAACAATATTTACTCAAAGGAATTTTTCGAGTTGATCGGGCAGCATCTCTCACCATCGGGTGTTTTTTTAATCTGGACCGATGAGAAATCCGTGATCCCCAGAACGCTCGTGGCAGCCTTTAAGCACGTCCGTTTATATGCCGAGAATCACAAGGAGGTTTTTTGCGTGGCCAGCAATGCGCCGTTCATTCAAAATGCTGCGACCATTCAGGCGCTTTTGAATACTTTTTCACCGCTGGAGCAGGCTTTAATTAGCCGGTCGCTTTTCCGGTATTCTGCGGATGAATCGATCATCAAAAAAATGACGCGGCAGTATCCGATGAATCAGGATTGGAAACCCGTGTCAGAGTATTATCTCGGCTTAGAATTTACAAAGCGATTGATTTTAAAGAGTGCGAAATGAAATTATGTCCGCTATTTCCATCGAAAATTTAACCAAAATTTACCGCAATGGAACAAGGGCTCTAAAAAATGTCAGCCTCAATGTGGCGGAAGGCGATTTTTTTGCTTTGCTCGGCGCCAACGGGGCGGGAAAAACAACGCTCATCAATATATTAACGTGTTTGGTGAACAAAACGTCTGGCAGGGTCAATATTTTTGATTATGATATCGAGGCCGTCCCCGAAAAGGCTAAAAAATTCGTCGGGGTTGTGCCGCAGGAATTCAATTTTAATATGTTTGAAAACGTGGAAGATATTATCACAACACAGGCGGGATATTTTGGTATCGAGCGTAAGGCCGCCCTTGTGGAAACGGAAAAACTGCTTAAAAAAGTTGGGCTTTGGGAAAAGCGGCGTGTTCCCTCACGGATGCTCTCGGGAGGAATGAAGAGGCGGCTGATGATTGCCCGGGCTTTGGTCCATCACCCGCAGCTTTTAATCTTGGATGAGCCGACCGCCGGGGTGGATGTTGAGCTGCGCCATGGGATGTGGGAATATTTGCGCGAGCTGAATCGCCAGGGAACGACCATTCTTCTGACGACCCATTATTTGGAAGAGGTCGAGCAGATGTGCCGCAACGCTGCCATTATCAAGAATGGAGAAATTGTCCGCAATGATAAGGTCAAAAATTTGGTGCAGTTATTAGACAAAGAAATATTTGTCGTGACGGTTAAGGAGAAGGGGAGACTTGATCACATCCAGGGCTTTCATCCGGTGGTTGTGGATGATAATACGCTGGAGGTTGAATTGACTAAAAGCCAAACCCTCAATGACCTTATGGAACAATTTATTAAGTCAGGTGTGATCGTGAGCGATATCCGCCCGCAGGGGCACCGCCTTGAAAAATTATTTTTGAATATTTTACGGCAGTAGTACTGTGTTACAGAAATTTTTAATCTTATATTCCCTCACCCAAACAGACTGAGTCAAATGAACTTTGTCATCCTCTCCCCAGCGGGGAGAGGAGCGAGGTGAGGGGTGAGGGATAGAAAGGTCGAAGCCGATTTTCCCCTCATCCTGACCTTCTCCCAAAGGGGAGAAGGAATTATAACATCAG
>CAYHTV010000063.1:0-11936 GCA_964359575.1 uncultured Planctomycetales bacterium | reverse complement strand
CTAGCCCTCTCCCTATGGGAGAGGGAATATAAGATTAAAAATTTCTGTTACAGTGCACTAGTACTGTGTTACCTAAATTATGTTTAGAGGAACACAGTACAACACCTTGTTCCTCTAATGACTCATATATCTAAAATTAATGTAACAAGGTACTGGTGTCATTACTTATAATTCTTTTCCTTGCCGGAAAATTTGAATATAGGGCTTTATTTCGTCGCTGGCTGCCGGAAAAACACCACCCGGGCCGATGGGCTGGATCATAGCCCTGGACCGTGGAACAGTTATTTCCAAACCATTCTTATCCAAACTGTACTGGGCTAAATTTTCCCAGTTGGCCGGCTGCAATATCTTTGCTTCTGATTCGTCTACCGATCGCAGGGCCAGCTGCAATTTTCCATTCTGCTGAGCAAAAACCAGCAACCCCGCCTCTTCGGGATCAACGGCAAAAGTGATCGTTAAGACGCTGGATTGCTGCTGCGTTTCATAAGCGCCGGGGGATTGAATATTTGTCCCAACGGCTAAAACTTGAACGTTTTGAAATAAAATTCCGGAGAGTTTGTCAGGCTGCAAATTCGTATTTGGAGGGGGCGGGATGGTTAAATGCGCCATAATATCCACATAATCGCCCGGGCCAATCAATCCACCAACCGCGGAAAGGGAATCCACTAAAAGGGTCAGAGCTCTTTTTCCCGGGGGGGTTTTAATCGCCAAGGAAGACACCGCGGTTTCAGTTGGGGCGCTGGCTTGCTTCCCTTGCGCCACTGCCACGGCTTGCTGTTGCTGCATCTGCGCTTGCCGCTGGTCCAGCTGCTGAACGGCTCTGGTCAACATATCCACCTGCTGCAAAATAGGCTGGATGCTCTTTTCTTCATACTCTCTGGCCAAGGCCTTAGTTTCTTCTTTAATGCTCTTTTGGACATGATTGGCGGTCAAGATGGAAGCCACCAATCCCAGTCCAACGGCTAAAAAAATAATAGCAATCTGTTTTCGGTTTTCGACATTCATACTGTTCGCTCCTTAAAAATTTTATTTTTTGTCAAGGGACGACCCTTCGGGTCGCCACTTGCCCGTGGCATCTGATGCTGTGGATTTACGGATTCTTGGGCTCTTCGGCACCGCCTAAAAGTTTTTCGTTAACTTTAACATCCATTTTTTGGCTGAGCTCATTGAGATGATTTAAAATCGCTTGCTGTTGTTTTAACAACGTCAAGCCGGTGACAATATCATTTTTGATCTCAGTAAATTCTTTGGTCACGCCGCCCTTTTTTTCTTCCACCTTGACGACATAAAAACCGTCCGGCCCTTTAAAAACTTTACTGATTCCGCCGGCATCCAATGTTTTAATTTCATTCAGCATAAATTCCGGCACCGTTTGCGCTTTGGCTTGCTGTGGATTCGGCTCGGAAAGAAACCCCAAATCCCCGCCGTTAGCAGCGGTTTTGCCAATCGAACGATCTTTGGCCAATTGCGTAAAATCCATACCCTTAAGCGCTTCAATCAAGATTTCCTTAGCGCCCACCTCAGTATTCGCCACAATTTCCCGCAGGTGCCACTCGGCCGGTTCGGCAAGGGCGCCTTTATTTTTTTCATAATAATCTTGGGCCTCAGCTTCCGTCGCTTCAACGCCTTTGGTTAATTTCATGGCCACTTCACGGACCAAAAGCGTCCGCCGGAATTCGTCGATGGCCTGTGCAATCTCTTTCTGCTCTGCGACACCACTCTGTTCGGCATCGGCCACTAACAATTGCTGGCGTATCAATTCTTCCAAAACCAGCTGTTTGGCTTCCAAAGAATTAATATCGTATTCGGGCACCGCTTCTTTAAGTTTTTTTAAGCGATCATTAAATTCATCGAGGGTGATGCGCCAATTGCCAACCTGCGCCAGCACATTATCAGGCAAAGACGCGCTTGGAGAAGGTGTCGAGACTGCGGGAGTTGTTGGGGTAGAAGACTGCGGGGCGGAAACGGCTGGTTTTTTAACCGTTTGTTTGGGAGAGGAAGAGAAATATTCCTTAAATTCGGAAAGTTTGTCACAACCAACAAAGCTAACCAACAAAAGGCTAACAACAAAAAAACTTCTTGAGGGTATTGTCCCGTGGCTATTCAAAGAAATTCTCCTTTTTTAGAAAATTATATATAATTATATACTATTAATTGCTATATGTATGTACAAGTATACCGTCTGGTTATTTAAAAAACAAGATTTTTTTGAAAAATTAAACAGCTGCCCTGATTTTCCTTAACTGTAATTCTCATATAACTTACGCCGTGTGCAAGTTTCGTGTCATTGCGAGCGAAGCGAAGCAAGCTTTAATAGAAAAAAGATTACTTCGTCGCCTTGCGGCTCCTCGTAATGACACAGATAATAAAAACTCGCACATGACGTTATCTAAGTTATTTCCAGCGGTCAATATGGGAATATTTTTCTTTTGTCAACAAATGAGCGCCTGGAATTCTGGATAAACGATGCATCATGTTGTGAAGCGAAATATCATTTAAGGGACATGTATTACAAATATTCAAATGGCAGCGATGTGTTTTTAGTTTCATGCGAAAATTTTGATAGGCCCGGCCGTTCCATATTTCGGCAAATGGTTTTTCATTCAGATTTCCCATATTCATTTGATAATCATAAAAAAGACAGCAGGGGTTTGCCTTCCCATCCCAGGAAATAGCGACGACATAATAAGGGAAATAGCAAGGCCCCTTACCATCCAGAGGGTTGTTTAGATCATAAATAATCGTGCGCAGATTTCTTTCAATATCATCCAGCTGATAATTATTGGCTAACTGCGCAGCCTCCTGCAAATATTTTTGAATTTCTGGAGTATTTTGCAATGCCCTCGCCTGCTGTTCACCGATATCATAGCCGTACCCTCGCGCGAAGGTTGGCGCAATGTTTATTTCCCACTGACAAAACTCCACCATTTGCAAAACTTCATGCACATTATCCTGAGTGATCGTAAAATTCACCGTGACGGCAATCGATGATTTTTCCTCTTCGCGGATAGCCATAAACTCTTTGATTCCTTCAATGGTTTTGTCGAATTTAGCACCGACACGAATCTTTTCAAAATTCTCAGGCGTTGGGCTGTCTATCGAAAACCAAATTTGATGAAGCCCTGAACGGATAATATCCCGGGAACGTTCAGTATTGAGCATCGTTGCGTTTGAAGAAATACGGCTGGTCACTTTTTTAGAAACGCTGTAGCGGACCATATCCAAAATTTGCGGATTCAAAAGAGGCTCCCCAAATCCCACGAAAGCCACAAAAATAGGATCCACCGCAACCAAAATTTTTTTGAAATTCTCAAGTTTCATGTGTCTTAAATCACGGGTGATGGACTCGGTCCGCGGACACATGGTGCACTTCAAATTACACACGCCCGTTGGTTCAATATGGAGAAAAAGCGGATTCTTGGCCGTCTGGGTACCGCGGTACATGGCTAGTCCGGTTTCGAAAATCCGCTTAATGTTGTGAGGATTCAAGTCTAAAACCTGAAGCGCGACCTGGAAATGCTGGGAGGATTCTTTCAATTTTTTTTTAAAAAAATAGGTAAGGGCTGACATGTCATCTTTCGCATGGCTTATGAAATTTTCCTGGCTAAAATACCTAATTCGGTTACCACGGATGTTTGAGCCAGAATCTCAAAGCCGTATTTTTGCAAAACTGTTTTTAATTCAAAAAGTGACCAAGGCACCTCTGGGATTTGATCCAGAAGGTGTAAAAATTTAAAAACTCCCTCATTTAAAAAACGGTACCAAAGATTAGGCGTGGGAACAAGAATAAGAATATACCCCCCCTCTTTGACGAGATCAACATGGGCTTTAATAATTGCCTCACGAGCCTCGCTGACAAAATGTTCAATCAAACCACCCGAATGGACAAGATCAAACTGTCTGGAGTACTTTCCTAAATCAAAAATATCCTGCTGGAGACACGAAAAAGAATAGGGAAATTTTTCAAATGTCTTTTGGCTTATGGCGATAGCGCGGGAGTTACTATCCACTATCGTTATATCGGCTTGATATTTTTCTCCCAGATAGCGGCTCAATGAACCTGTCCCTGCTCCCAATTCACAAAATTGAGGGCGCTCCCGCACCGAGAGTTTTCTCAATAGCCGTTCATAAGCCCATTTGATCAGTGAAAACCGAACCGTTTCAATAGCGGAGAATGACATAAATCCCTTCCAATAGGCATTCCAATCCGCTTTTAGGCGCCCCTGAACATCTTCATCTATCTTCAAATTTTTATTTTCCCCCATCTCACCCCTTATGGTAGTGTTTCATCAATCCATTTACTTATTAGCACTGTCATTCCCGAATACTTTTGTCGGGAATCCAGACATGATTCAGTGGACCCCCGACAGAAACATTCGGGGGTGACAAATGTCAAGAAGTGTTAGACGCACTACTACATTGTAACATTAATTTCTGATGTTATAATTCCTTCTCCCCTTTGGGAGAAGGTCAGGATGAGGGGAAAATTGACGTTGATCTCTCTATCCCTCACCCTAGCCCTCTCCCTCTGGGAGAGGGAATATAAGATTAAAAATTTCTGTTACAGTGTACTACTACATTGTAACATTAATTTCTGATGTTATAATTCCTTCTCCCCTTTGGGAGAAGGTCAGGATGAGGGGAAAATTGACGTTGATCTCTCTATCCCTCACCCTAGCCCTCTCCCTCTGGGAGAGGGAATATAAGATTAAAAATTTCTGTTACAGTGTACTAGGACACTCTGCCACCTCACCACAAAGGCATTTTAGGGTAACGCAAGGGCGGACGCAGATCAACGATCATTTCTGATCCACATTTCCACTGCGCTTTTTTTGAAAAAATTGACTAAGGAGCTGTCTACATTCCTCTTCAAAAACGCCTCTGTATACTTCCATGCGATGATTTAACTGCGCATGTTGAACAATATTAAGAACCGACCCGCAAGCTCCCGCTTTCGGATCACTGGCCCCAAAAAATAACTTTCCCAGGCGTGCCAACACTAAAGCGCCAGCGCACATGGAGCAAGGCTCTATCGTTACATAAAGGCTGCATTCCTGTAGCCATTTTGTTGATAAAAAATTTGTCGCCTGCGTAATGGCAATCATCTCGGCATGCGCCGTCGGATCCTTAAGGGCCTCCACCTGATTATGCGCTTTCGCGATAATCCGATTCTGATGAGCGATAACGGCTCCGATGGGCACTTCCTCCTTTTCTTGCGCCACTCTTGCCTGCTTAATGGCTTCTTGCATCATTAAATGGTCCAGGCTCAGCAACATGTTTATTTCCGGGATATTGGAGGCAATTCGATTGTGAAGATTGTCCCCTGCCGGAGATTAGTCGATACGGCAATGCTTCCCTGATAAGCATGGATAATCGAAGACACAATCGCCAAACCTAAACCTGAACTCTTTTCCACCCCAAATTGCTTGGTTGTAAAAAACGGCTCAAAAATATGCGTCAGATTTTCCTTTTTAATTCCAATGCCCTGATCATGAATTTGTACAAAAATTCGCTTTTTATCTTTGTTATAACGTGTCTTCACGGTGACAATCCCGCCAGTGGGCATAGCCTCAATCGCATTGGTTAAAATATTCACCATGACCTGAGTGAATTCTACTTTGCTAATCGCTGCCTGCGGCAAACGCGCGGCCAATTTTAGCGTAATTTTGGTATGATCTCTTAAAAACTTGCCATCAATGAGATCGATAGCCTTATGGATTGCCTCGTTAACATCACAGGCCGGCTGCGTGGTTTTCAAATCTTTTCGGTTCAAATGGATCATGCGGTTCGTCATATTATGGCAATACTTTACCTGCTGGGTGAGATTCTCAATCGCTGTCATAATGTGCTTAAATTCCTTATACCCGATATATTCAAAATCTCGATTTTTATAACTGTGTGAGATGTCTTGGAGACGATTTGCGATCACTTCCAAAGGATATTTAATCTCCTTGGCCATCCCCGCGATAAAACAGCTCATAGCGTGCATTTTAGCTGATTCAATCTGCAGCTGTTCTAACTGTTTACGCTTTCGAATATCCCGAACAATCGTGTGAATGGCATACACTTTCCCCTGTTTGTACAACGGAGTGGTATGAAAATCTACAGGGATAACATTGCCTTTACTATCCACGATATTTAATTCATCATAAATTCGCTGGCCGCTTTTTGCCATCTGAAAAAATTTATACGCCTTAGTCAGTGAGGCAGAATCCACATACCGGCGAAAATGTGTTCCTTGAATCTTCTGCAATGGCACCTTCACAAGTTGTGCCTGAGCCTTGTTGGCATAGGTCAGCTTACCCCGCAAATCAATGGTGCAAATCGCATCCGCGGCCTCATCGCTTAAAATACGGCATACATCCAACTGATGCGTTAAGGAATGAATGCGATCCTTTTGCTGTTGGATGACGGCATGGAAATGATGGCCCGACCGTTTTTTGGGGGACGAAAATTGAGATGATGAAATTGGTAACATGGATCAGGTTATTGACGCGAAGCCAGGCGAAGCCAAAGGCTGAGCTGAAGGTTGAGCGATTTGGCTAAGACTGGCGCGCTCGGCAGGAATCGAACCTGCAACCCTCAGCTCCGTAGGCTGATGCTCTATCCAATTGAGCTACGAGCGCTTTTTTTCTTGCAAAAATTATTACCGCTTCTGCCGCATCAACTCTTCGCGGTCAAACCCCAAACTCGCAATCGCCTCATTTGGATTACGGTTATACGCGCGGCAAAAATTGGTTACTTCGGTCATGGTCGTGTGCCCGCGCTGTGCTAATTGCTCAAGGGCAAAAGCCCGCATGCGAACTTCACTAATAATATCCTTTGGCAAAACCCCGGCTTGGTGCGCCAACCGATCACGGTACACGGTACTGGGTGTCACCGCCTTAATCCGCTTGGCATCATAATCATATTTATAAACCTGCGATAACAAAATTTTTACCTGTTCCATGCCGCTGGTCTCGCTGACTTCATCGATCACTCGAAAAACTTTATTGTCCACATGATACCGTTTTAAAACAATAAAAACGTCAATAAGATTGACCAGCATTTCAGGGATATTCATGGGCTCATTCTGCAAACGGATAATGGCCTCGCGCGAAGTTAAGGCGTGCATTGTTCCAATGCAGTACTTTCCGATATTCGCGGCGGTCATCATATCCCTGGCCTCTTCGCCTCTGACCTCGCCAATCACAATCCGTTCCGGCCGCATACGCAAACTGTTCTTTACCAAATCCGCTAAACTGAGTTCATCATCACTTTCCAAGCGCGAGCAGCTGTCATCTAAAAATGTATTTAATTCCAGTGTGTCTTCGATCACGACCACTCTGTCTCCCAAGGGAATAAAACTGAACAATGCGTTTAAAAGCGTCGTTTTTCCCACTCCCGGGCCTCCGGCAATAATGATATTGGCCGGCCGTATCGACATACCCTCCAGATAGAGCCATAATTGGGCCGCCACTTCATAATTTAAAGTGCCGCGGGTGACCAGATCTACAATGCTCAAAGGCGACAATTTCGCCTTAGTGATCGTGAGCTGCGGCCCAAACGAAGAAATAGCAATATTCACCCTGCCTTCCAGATTGGGCAGCTCCAGATTCATAATCTTTCGGTTCTGTTTTCGTCCGGAAAAAAGAACCAGCTTTTTAATAAATAAATCTAATTCTTTAGGGCTGTCAAACCGGCGATCGGTGGGAATAAAACCCTTTTGGCCATGATGAATATAAATGGGTTTCAAAGAATTAATAATAATATCTTCCACTTCAAACTCACAAAGAAGATCCTGAATAATATCATAGGACAAAAAATGACGAACAAACTGCAGTCTGGCATCGGGATTAACCAGCGCTTCCTTAATCGCCTTGAAATTTCCCGTCTGGTCGTTTTTAAGGATGTCCATCAAGACCTCGTCCGCCAAGGCTTCCTTTTCTGACATAGGCTGGAGCAAATTGAATTTTCCGGTTAATTGTTCAATCAATTGGTATTCGAGTTCAATAACTTTTTCTTTATTCATTTGGCTATGGGCCTTTGTACAACTAAAGAAAAAAATTTGGATTTATCATTGAGAAGACAAAGGCCAATATTGACTACCTCAATTCTTTTGGTTCTACAAAGGTCAATAATAAGCCTCATAAAAATAAATTATTTTTTGAAAACGGTTTACTGTACCATCGATTCTAGACGATGTAAACACAAAAACTGCATTCCAGAAACTGCTTTCCTACGGCTCGACTTGCCCTATGGCTGTTTTTTGCGGCCGCGTCAAAATAATCACTGCCTTAGCTGGATCAAGGTACGTTGCAGCAATGCGCTTAATGTCCGCAGGTGTTATCTTATCGATTTCCTGACTATAAGATTTGTAGTGATTGAACCCAAGGCCGTACAACTCATCCAAAACACAGGCATAACTGAGCGCGTAATTATTTTCATGGCCGCGGTCGTAGGAGCCCTTCAAATACGCCTTGGCGTTAGCGAGTTCGACATCCGGGACATCCTGCGCTTGCAATGCCTCGATCTGCTTCATAAGGATATCTTTGACTTTATCGGTATTGTCATCCGTTGTGTTCACATAAAAATAAGTCAACCCAGTATCAAGCCCGGGGATATATTGCGATCCCAGCGAATAAGCCTTGCCTAATTCATCACGGATTTTATCAAACATCCGGCCGCTGAGCGGCGCCCCCAGAAGCGCGTTGACGACATCCATTCCATACCGATCCGCCTCGCGAATAGCCGGCGCTCGAAAACCGATCATCACGGCCGCCTGCTCTTTTTTAATATAAGCCGTTTTTTCCACCCTGCCACCAGGAAAATCCTCCCGCGGCTGCACAAATTTTAAGTCCTTGGGACGCAGTGTGGAAAATTTATTTTTTAATATTTCTAAAATCTCCGCGGATTGAAAATCGCCAAAAATGGATAACACCATATTATTGGGGACAACAAATCCTTTATAGAGATCAATGACATCGTGATGTTGAATGGCCTCAATCGAGTCGATAGTCCCCAGTTCATCTAAGCGGAATGGATGTGTCAAAAATAAATTTTCCCGCAGTGTCTGAAATGTGACCTCAAAAATATCATCCTTCCTTTGTAAAATTCCGGGTTTTGTGGATTCCTTAGACTTCTTAAACCGGTCCAAAGTAAAAGCGGGATTTTTGATCACATCGTCCAGGATATTTAATCCGGATTTCAGATCAGCGGACAATATATTAAAGGTAAGCCCAAAACTATTGCGGCCCGAAAAGCGGGTCAAACTGCCCCCCAGTAGCTGTAGATCTTCCTCGAGCTGATAAATGGAACGGGTTTTAGTTTCAGCCGCCCAAAGCCCGGACATAAGCATAAAAATTCCGTTATTTTTCTCTGTCTCTTGCCGTGTCCCTCCTTGCAGCGCTAAGTTCATAAATACCGTGGGGAACGTGTGATCTTCACGCAGCAGAATCGTAAAACCATTTTCAAAAACTATTTTTTTAATTTCCGGTTCTTTGGGCTTTTCAACTCTTTCTAAAACTTGTGCCTCATCTTTTAAAGGTCTTAAAATAACAACAGTGAGATTACTATCAGTTAAATATTTTTTAGCAACCCGCGGAATATCTTCTTGTCTCAATCGGCGGATTCCATCCAGATAGATTTTCGAAAATTGATATTCGCCGGTAAAGGCCTCGTAATAAGCGTTGTGATAGGCCCGCCCAATTCCTTCTCGGCTAAAAACATATTCGCGCAAAGCCCGCTTTTTGATAATTTCCAATTCTTTGGGCGCGATTCCTTTGGCAATCAACAACTGAATCTGCTCCTTAACACCGGCAACAGCCTTTTCGATATTCGCTTCCTCCAGGCGCATCTCGACTTCAAGAAGCCCCGGATCAGCCGGTGTAAAATGTGAGGCCCCGATCCCATGCACCAAATGTCCATTTTCGTAGAGTTCTTTATACAAACGCGAATTTGCCCCTTCTCCTAAAATCATCGCCAGAACATCCAGTGCAAAAAGATCCGTATCGAGCAAGCCCACCGTGTGGTAGGACATGGAAACTCGGGGAATTTCCGTTGGATATGACACTTCGCGATATCGTATTCCGAGCTGATCCGCTTCGGAGGGAATGTTTCGCAATGGATACGGCTGCGGCGCAAAATCTTTAAATACCTCCTGGATGTGCTGTAATGTGGCTGCCACATTCAAATCCCCGGCAACGGATAAAATGACATTGTTGGGGATGTAATATTTTTGGTAATAATTCCAAATATCCTCGCGCTTAATTCTTTTGAATAACTCATCATAGCCGATAATGGGATGGCGGTAAGGGTGCTTCACATACGCTGTATTCAATACAATTTCGCTCAACTTGCGATCCGGGTTATCACGGTATTTGCGGATTTCGCCAAAGATCACTTCCCGCTCACGCTCCACCTCCAGCGGGTCGATCTTCGAATTCATCAGCATATCCGCAAGAATATCTAAGGCCTTGGCAAAATGCTCTTGAGGGAGTTCGATAAAATACATCGTGTAATCAAAACTTGTTGAGGCATTGATCATTCCGCCTAAACTTTTGACTTCTTGGGCGATTTGGCCAACGGATCGCTTCGCCGTTCCCTTAAAAAGCATATGCTCCAAAAAATGCGAAATCCCGGTCCCCAGATATTCGCCTTCATTCACCGAACCGGTTTTGACAAAAATATAAAGCGCCGCTGTCTTTGCCGTTGGAATGGGGTCAATCAAGACAGTTAGACCATTGTCTAAAATATACCGTTGGGCAGAATTTTCTGAATCTTCGGTTTTCAAAAGATCGGCCCGCGTTTTGGCTGGGAGAGACATCGACACGATCCCAAAAACCGTAACCAAAAAAAATGCGGCCTTAAAATTAACTTTTCGAACGTTTCTTATACTCATCAAGCAATTTCCTGATATCGGTGTTAGCATTTTTTGTAATTTGGGCGCATATAAAAATGAGCACGGAAAATTGCCAACAATCCTCCGGGCATGCTAACAAACCCGTGGTGACATTCTCCTGCCGCTGCAATAACTCCTGATGATGTTTGATCGCGTCAGACAATTTTCCTTCAAAAATATCCAAAGAATATGTCGTGTTATTATATTTCAGGGAAGGCAATGAAATCCCCCGGACTAAAAGAAAATTCAAAAATCCTTCTTCAATGCCGGAAAAATTTTCTTCGAACTCAAATCCTTTAAGCTGGGGGATATGCGGCGGCAGGATCAGAGAAGGCTTTTCCACGACCACTTGCCCATTACGCACAACAGTGTCGCCGTGATTAATGCTCGATTCGGAAAGTAAAATATACGGAACATGAGTATCCTGAAAGGTCAGCAACGATTGGACCCGGGTGCGAATGATTTCCGTATGTTGTAATGCCTTATGCCAGGCCTCATAAATATCCATAATTATTTCTGCGCCTTAACGTTTATGCCAGAACCCACTGAGCCGTCCGCCTGCATGATAATAGAAAAATGACTGCTACCGCTGGTTGCGTCCGTAGTCACAAACGTTTCATCTAGCGTTTTGCCGTTAACTTCAACAATCCCGCCACTGACTTTTCCCGCACTGGCCACCCACTCTTTGCCAGCCGGAACTTTAACTTGAAAATTAAATTCGTACTCGCCCGGAAGGATTTCTTCGGTATGAATAAAAATATTTTTTAAAAACCGTGGCACAGAAATCTCTTTCCAGTCCCCGCTAAAGTTATGTGCCAGGACAACCGTTTCTATTAATGTGGCTGGCTGATCGGATTTTAACGTAACGACAATACGTGATTTGCTGCCTTTCGTCTTAGAAATTTTGGTTTGCGGCGCCGCCTGTATTGCCACCAGAGGGATAAAGAGAAAGAGTAACACTAAATAAACATATCTTTTCATAAAAACTCCTTTGCGTTATGGGCGTTCTGTCAAAAGTTTTTAGTTTAAATCTCTTTATCGTTTAAATTATCAACAA
>CAYHTV010000062.1:0-11981 GCA_964359575.1 uncultured Planctomycetales bacterium | reverse complement strand
GGGCAAGTACTGCAGCTAAATCCACGGGCAAGCCCGTGGCCTTAGCTTCCGTCAACCCTGCGTGTTTCCTTATTATGTTTACTTTATTTTATATCGGCTTGGCTGTTGTTGCATTGGGTTTAGGAACCGTCGGATGGTTGCTCTATACCGATCACAATAATGATCAAAAGAATTCGTCTACGGTCGTTCCATCTGCCAATCTTTCTCCTAAAATCAGAGAGACAACCGCCCAATTGCTAAACCGGGTCGGTCTGGGGGATGAAAATCATGCTAAAGAATCCCCGCAAGGCGATAAGCGAAAAATTTTTTTAACCACATTCTTTAATTCCTTGCCATTCCTCAAAAAACCCAGCGAGGAAGTTGTTGAAACTTTCGAACCATCTGCCTTATCTACTCCCAAGGCCGCAGCCACACCGATCCACCAACCATCGTCTGTCAATGATGCGGCCATTGGCCAGATTGCGCCAATCAAAGAAGCAAACACCGATTTCCAAGCCTGGCAATCCACCCAATTTAAGGAAAAATTGGATAAATTAGAAGCTCTTTTAAATGAAAAAAATCAAACCCTTGAAAAGGCTGAAAGGGAACTGGCCAGTGAACTAAAAAATCGCAAAGAATTTAATAAAGTCAAGGATGCTCTTGAGAAAGAGTTAAAGGATTCCCGGGTGAGAGCGCGCGATTTGCAGATTGAGTTAACCTCAACGCAGACGGAATCTGCTGGATTTAAAAACAGGGTTAATCAATTGGAGCTAAAAGTTACGAACCTTCAGAAGACTGTCACCGAGTTGGAACATAGCATTCACGATAAAGATGAAAAAATTCAGGATCTAACAAAAAAATTGCAGACCTCAGCGGAAGCGCTTAAAGTGATATCTGAAACCAAGTCGAGGTCAAGTCCAGCTCCCATTCAAGAAGTATCACAACAATCTATAGCAATGTCTCCCGAAGCAATTAGACCGCAAATAAATGAACCGCCTGTTGCAGAGCCAACTCCGCCAGAGTCGGCCGATGAGGCATCCAAAGGTGAAGCAAGCACTTCTATCATCTCTAAAGAATCGGCCTCTCAAAGTCCTATAGAAACTCCATCTGCTTCGCAAGCCAATACGGAATCCAGCGTGGCAGAGTCACTCAACGAAGAAAAGGGGCCGACTCGTCAAGAGAGTCTGAAGCATTTTTTGAAGCATTTAGAAGAGCCGCAGCCAGCTGCCGCATCGGATGCGATACAAGATTCAAAGACCCCCGCAGAGGATTCACTCAATGTGGTAGCGGAAAATACGCAAGATTCTAAAACACCGATTGAGGGGTACATTAAATTGCCACCGGATATTTTAGAAAACAAAACGGATGAGAATTCAACCGCGCCAGCCCAAGATTTGCCCACCAAAAAGCAAAAAACAAAATCACAAGAAACAGATTCCAATACATCTGATCGTAAACCTGACTCTTAAACCTATGGGCCTTTGTACAACTAAAGAAAAAAATTTGGATTTATCATTGAGGAGACAAAGGCCAATATTGTCCCTGACTCCTTTAGAAAAAAATTTAACAATGGAAAAGTCAGGGACTATCCTTGTTCCCTTTGTGAAGAATTTAAGGAAAACAAGGATGACTACCTCAATTCTTTTGGTTCTACAAAGGTCAATAATGCGCAAATAATGGAAAAAATCCTACGTAAAGCATTGGAAGCTGCCCAGAAAGGTCAAAGTTACGCCTTTGCCACGGTGATCGAGTCAACTACCAAAGGAACACCCCAAAAAAGCGGCGCCAAAATGGTTGTTTTGACTGACGGGAGCCTCTGGGGAACGATAGGAGGGGGGAGGAATGAAAAAGCAGCTAAGGAGGTATGTCTAAAATCCCTAAAAACCGGAAAGTCAGAAATTGTCACTTACAATTTTTTTGGCGGGAAAGATAATTCAGTTTGCGGCGGTCAAATTAAAGTCTTTATTGAGCCTTTTGTGGGGGGGAAACATTTTATTATATGTGGCGCGGGGCATATAGCTTTACCGTTATCTGTTTTGGGGAAAATTCTGAATTATGAGGTTACGATCATTGATAACCGCAAGGAATTTGCTAATAAAAAACGTTTCCCGCATGTTGACCATATCGAATTAGGAATGCACGCTGATAAACTATCCCGCATGACGATTCATCAAAACACCTTGATCATGATTGTCACACAGGGCAACGAATTTGATTTCGAATGTCTCAAAACAGTGATAAAATCTAACGCTGGCTATATCGGTGTTATTTCCAGTAAGGCCAAGCGGATAAAATTCCTGCAGCGGTTAAACGATTTGGGGATTTCTCATCAATTGATGGAAAAAATTCATATCCCTGCGGGGGTCGATATCGGCGCGCAAACACCGGAAGAAATCGCTATCTCGATTATTTCCGAAATCATTTCTTGTAATAATAAAAATTTTATAGGGACTGAAAAATTTCAGGAGCGCAATACAAACTTTGAGCATAAAGTAAGAAAGGAGCGCACTTCATGAATAAGCAAGAAGTCATTGATTTGATCAAAGATACGGGCTATGGCTGTCTGGCCACTCTTGAAGGCAATCAGCCGCGCGTGCGGCCAATGCTGCCATATTTAGACGAGGATGGTAATCTCCTCATTGCGGTTTTATCACGTTCCCGGACCATAGAGCACATCAAAAAAAACCCCCATGTTGAAATGTGTTACATTGACCGCAAAATGTGGTATGCCAGGGTGACTGGAAACGCTAAAATCAATACCGACATAAAAAAAAAGGAAATAGCTTGGAACAATATTCCAATGCTGCGACAGTATTTCGCCGGCCCTGGCGATCCCAATTTTGTCCTTATTGAAGTGGAAACAACCCATGTTGAAGCGATGAGCCCGCATCAAACCGAACCCACGATGATACAAATTAAGTAAAAAAAAGAGTAAAAAAGGAAAAAAGTTCCATTTCGTCCTTACAAGCGTAACAAGCGTACGAAATCGCTTTCACAAACTCTTCTTTCCGGCCTTGTTCTCTAGCTAAGTCAATGTTATATTTATTAGGGTGGTAATATTACCGCTATTGAAAAAAAGGAGAAGAGAATATGCGCGGAATTTTAAATAAAATTATAAGTATAGCTTTAACTCTTTTGCTTACTTTACCTGTTAGCCCCATAACCTTAATCGCCCAAGCTGAAGATGAACCAAACCCAGTCCTTTCGGATGCTATAGCCTATATGGTACTTAAAAGCAACAAAGAGACTGACCTAGAAGCAGGGCTCGTTAAGGTAGTCTTAGAAAAGCGGCTAAGAGATCATGGGCTAGAAAATCCAACTTTTGCGATGAATCCCGAAGGATTCAGTATTAAAGGAACAATGAGAATGTCCGCAGAAGATTCCTACACGAAGCTGATAAGTCTCTTTGGCAATCCAAGCGAGGGTTTGGCAATTAATATCACTCCAAACAGCTCGCTGTCAGCGACTGTTGGTGGTCCATGGGTTGAAATCTTTATTATTCTAACTCGTACGTGGTTAGTTCGTCAGATTACGTTTTTACATTTTAAAGCGCAGTATCCCGACCTAGAACCTTATTATGATAAAGATGATAAGTAAGGCGACCGGAAATGATAAAAAATGGAATTTCCAGGTATAACTAGGTGGAAAAAAATAATTTTACAGTAATTTGTCAATAAATGCCAACAGAGTGCCATAGATAGTAAATCCTTTATAATCTAAGTAAGTCCTACCGAATTTTTCCACAAGAAAATCCAAAGGTGAGTTAACTTATTTGTTTTCTACAGCTTATTTCAATAATTTCAATATACTGTAGTTAACATAACATATATTATAGGAATATACTGATTTTTTCAAAAATTAGACTTTCCTTAGGAATTCCCCGGCGAAATCTCAGCTAAACGGCTAGCGTTAAATGAATCCCCTGATACTTTGCGCATGGGATCCAACAAAAAATCAACCTTTACTGGGCGCACCCCAACCTGAACATCGCCAATGCCAATCTTGATAATCTTTCCATTAATAAGCGCATCTGCGATAATTCTGTGGGCCGCACGGAGAATTCGACCAAAACTTGACCGTGAAATTCCCATGATGACAGCTCCTTCTGATTGATCCAATCCCTCCAAATCGGCAAGGTTAATGGCTTCAAACTGATCTACTGTCAATTGAACCTCATCTGGCCTGCCTGGCTTCCCACGCGGGCTAAATTGGCTAATTTTAGGCATTTTTTGGATGTAGCGCACCTTTTTAGGGCGACCTTTTCGCATAGATGTCCTTCCGGATGATTAATAGTATAGTTATTATGAGCATTTGCTCATAATAACTATCGGTTTATTTTAACCTTATGCTCATAATAACATTGACTTAAAAATTTCAAAAGCTGAATTTTTTAAAACTTAAATGCTCTGAAAAGCGGCGACAATAAGCCGAGAAAGATATTGCAGGTTTTCCAAACCATCCTCTAATAGGACATCCTGATTTTTCGTGTGGAGATTGAGGACACCAAGAACGCGATTACGCGAACTAAATGGCATAACAATTGACTGTTTAATTTCCGGACGCTTTAACAGACTTTTAATACGGCCGTTACTCTCGGCCCCATGAATGATAAAAGATTTTCCTTCTTGAGCAGCAATTCCGGAGATTCCCTGTCCTAAACGAATTTTCTTTTTTTCAAGATTAACGTTCTCAATTCCCCGCGATGCCTTGATCGACAGCTCATCTCCTTCCTCCAGAATCATTATGGAACCGCACTCAGTATTAGTCATTCTCATGGCGATATCCAACAAAGTAACCAAAAGTTCATCCAGATGAATCCTGGCATAAATTTCCTGAGCCACCTCACTGACCTTTTTAGGCAAGGCCTCTTGATTGATCCTCATTTGCGCGAGTTTCTTTTTCTCAAAATGGAGCTCAATAATATCCCGGGTAATTTCGGTTAATAAATCCAAGATGGATTTAACAGTCACGTAGGATAAGACCCTAACTTCTTTCAAGGCATCGGCAAAAACCGCATAATCAAATTTTAACTTATCCGCAATGACTCGATAAAATTCCTCGCTCTGCCTTTGATTGATAATAACCGGCCCCACAATCAAATAGGCAATGTTTTCCACGGATTCATTTTTAATCGGCACTAAAAAGCCATGCAAACCACTTTCACACTTGTACTCGGCGAAATCCGTGCCAACAACAAATTTATCTAAAAGGATATTCCGCTCGTGTTCCGTTTTTGCATGGGATTCCAGACAAAATTTTTTAAAAAAATTCCAACCATACCGGTCCGCCATGGGAGATACGATGATCTGCCCATCAAAATCAACCAATAAGATATTGACCTTCACAACATCCGTAAATCTAACTAAAATGTCCTGCCATTTGCTCTTATCAATAAGCTCAGTAACATTTTTTCCCAATTGATCTTTATTCATAATGCCCGGCTCCAATGAGAAACAATGACTGATTATTATGTTTAATCATTCCCGGTTATTTCTGCCACTTCTTCTTAAAATATTGGACTGTCTTCGCTAATCCTTCTTCAAAATCAACCAGCGGTTTATAGCCCAATTTCTTTTTAATTTTCGAAATATCAGCATTTGTTCGAAATACATCCCCGGGCCGGATGGGTAAATGCTTCGGCTTAATATTCGTATTCAGGATACGGTTCAAAATATGCACGATTTTCAAAACAGTATAATCCTTACCATTGGCGACATTCAATACGGCATATCGCAGATCTGGTGTCGTGGCCGCTAAAATATTGGCGGAAATGACATTCTCAACATAGGTAAAATCGCGCGACTGCTTTCCGCTGCCGTAGACAGGCGGCGGCTCCCCATGAAGAATAGAGTGGATAAATTTGGGAATAACCACGGCATATTCATCGTCTAACGATTGTTTGGGGCCAAAAACATTGAAGTATCGTAAACAGACGGTTTCGACATTAAAAAATGCTGCGAAAATCCGGCAATAATACTCGCCAGTCAACTTACTCAAGGCGTACGGCGAAATCAAAAGCGGCAGATGTTCCTCTTTCTGCGGGAACTTATTAGTATCTCCGTAAATGGAGCTGGAGGAAGCAAAAACAAATCTCTTGACCTTATTCTTGGATGCGGCCTGTAACATAAAAAGAATACCGTTTATGTTCACATCATTATAACTGGCTGGATCTTGCAGGGATTTCGGAACAGAGCGTAAAGCCGCCTGATGTAAAACAACATCCATTCCACGGCAGGCCCGATCACAAATCGCTTTATCACGGATATCTGCGCGTATCAGCTCAAATTTTGCTCTTCCAAGACCTTTGGTAAATTCCAGATTTTCCTCTGTGCCGGAGCAAAAATTATCAAGGATTCTCACGAAATGGCCTTTATTAATCAAGTGCTCAGCAATGTTTGATCCTATAAATCCCGCGCCGCCGGTGATTAAAAACTTACCCATTATTTTTCCTTCTGTAAAATCAATGCTGTCTTAATTAGCATTTTGTCATTCCGTCGACAAATTTATTAACTGTCAGGCCCCATATGACCCAGTCTGGAAGGCGGGAATCCAGTCGAGAACCCTGGATCCCCGACAAAAGCATTCGGGGATGACAGATCCATGTCTCTTACAGTTTTCCTCGTCGAAATTATTCATATTAATTTGGACGTGCATGCTGTAAAATATTTGTAAACTTATCACAATCTTTTTTTAGGAAACCTATCTCACGTAGAGGTTTTACGCTCATAATCATCCTGCAAGCGGACAATGTCAGTCTCCGACAAATAATCTCCGCAGGCCACCTCGATAAAGACAAGATTAGCTTTCCCCATATTGCCTATACGGTGCACAGCCTCCTTGGGAATATCAACCACAACCCCTGCCTTGACCAAAATTTCTTGATCATTAATAACGGCCAGCCCCTCCCCTTCTACAATAATCCATTTTTCAGACCGAGAAAGATGCTTTTGTAAACTCAGACGCGCCCCAGGCTTGACCTGCACCCTTTTCACCCAGACCCCTGGCCCCTGAAAGAGCTTAAAATAATTTCCCCAAGGGCGCTCCACAAAACTCGCTGTTTCTTGATTTAAAGTATGTTTATCCATCCTCGTCACTTTTCTCTCCCTATATTTATATCGCCACAAAAAATCCGCAAAAGGTTACAAATAACTTTGAATCGCGCTCAAAATCGCCTCTGATCTCGCTTGATCCCCAAAAACGCCCACACGGATTTTGATTTTAGAAGAGCGTTCAGTAATAGCATTGATGCTGATATTGACATCTTTGCCGTCTGAATACGCGGATTTAATCTTCGCATTATGCTTATCCTTTTGGTCTTGGGTTACCGCCAGATCCAATTTTTTTAAACCCCGTAATACTGCGCGGTGGACTTTATTCAGCGGGGCATCAAAATTATATTCCAAATCTCCGTTGATCCAGGCGACACTGCCGGCCCCGGCCGCGGCCCCTACCAAAAGCGCAAAACATCCACTTTGGCTGATCACAACCCCAGCGAGCAAAAAAATAATGCTCATCTGCCTCAATTTATTCACAATGGATTCTCCCTCCTTTTTTGGTATCAAGAAAAATTTTTACTTCCTGCGCAAGCACATCCAAATCTTTGTGGGTGTGCACTCCTGAAATAAAAAACGATTCCAAATCCGCCGGTGGAAAATAAATTTTTCGCGACAGCAAATGCTGAAAAAACTGGGCATATACTTTATCATCCGAGGCATGCAAAGCGTCCTCGTAATTATTTACCGGATCCTTTCGAAAGCGCAGACTCACCATGGAGTTCTGGGACGATAGATGGGCCGGAATATCGTTTTGCCCAAAATACTCATTGAGCGATTGGACAAAGCACGCTGCCTTACGATTTAAAATTTCATAGAAAGACGAAGTAAGCATTTTAAGCGTGGTCAACCCCGAGCGCATAACAACTGGATTTCCTGAAAATGTTCCCGCCTGATACACTCCTCCTAAGGGAGCTAAACATTCCATAATTTCTTTCCGGCCGCCATACGCCCCCACGGGAAATCCCCCACCGATAATCTTCCCTAAACAGGTGATATCCGGCGTGACTCCGTACTCCATTTGTACTCCCCCGGGGCGCATACGAAATCCCGTGATGATCTCATCCAAAATGAGAACACTATGAATTCTTTTTGTCAGCGCGCGTAACGTCTGTAAAAATTCCTTTTGGGCCGGAACAACCCCCATATTGCCCGCCACTGGTTCCACAATAACGCAGGCGATTTCCTCTTTGTATTTATACAAAACCTCTTCTGCCACCTGAGTATTGTTATACGGTAAACTGATGGTATTTTCAATATGGTTTTGAATTATTCCTAAACTGGAGGATTCTTTGAGTTTCGCGACACCCGAGCCAGCTTTAATCAAAAGGTCATCGAAGTGCCCATGATAGCAGCCGTCAAACTTCACTAAAATCTTCTTTTTGGTAAATCCACGGGCAAGCCGAATGGCGCTCATGGTGGCTTCAGTCCCGGAATTGACAAAGCGCAGCAACTCCATCGAAGGGATGCGCTCAATAATGTGTCTTGCCAGATCGATTTCTTCGCGGGTTGTTGTCCCGTAACTGATTCCCTTATTAATCCGCTTGCGAGCCGCCAGCACAACGTTGCGGTGCGCGTGGCCTAAGATCAAAGATCCCCAGCCGCAGCAATAATCCGTATACTCATTCCCATCAACATCATAAATCCTCGCGCCTCTTGCGGATTCCATGATAAGCGGATTTCCGCCCACTGCGCTAAAGGCCCGTACCGGGCTGCTCACACCGCCAACCATGACGTTTTGGGCCTGCTGAAAAAATTTCTTGGAATTGGTGTAATTCATTTTAGCCATTGTAAAACATCTTGAGCATGATACGTGATAACAATATCCGCGCCGGCACGCCGCATCGCGGTTAAACTCTCCAAAACAATCGGCTTCTCATCAATCCACTTCTTTTGCGAAGCAGCTTTAACCATCGCATATTCGCCGCTGACGCTGTATGCCACAATAGGTACAGTTAATTTACGCTTAAGCATAGAAATGATATCCAGATAAGCAAGCGCGGGTTTTACCATAATCATATCCGCCCCCTCTAAAACATCCTGCTCTGCTTCCTTTAAAGCCTCACGGGCGTTCGCATAATCCATTTGGTAGGATTTTCGGTCACCGAATCCAGGAGCCGAATGCGCGGCATCACGGAACGGCCCATAAAAGGCTGAAGAATATTTTGCGGCATACGAAAGAATCACAACATTCTGAAATTTATTCTTATCAAGATCCTGACGGATACGCAAAACACGAAAATCCATCATGTCCGAAGGCGCCACAATATCCGCGCCAGCCTCAGCGTGCGAAACAGCCACCTTCCCTAATACAGGGAGCGTCTTATCATTATCCACGTAACCGTCCGTAATAATTCCGCAGTGGCCGTGATCGGTATAAGCGCACAAACAAATATCAGTGACAACCAGGAATTTCGGAAAATTTTTCTTAATGGCTTTAACCGCCTTTTGCACAATTCCAGCAGAAGTAAACGCCTGGCTTCCCCGCGCGTCCTTTTTAATGGGAATCCCAAACAATAACCCGGCCTGTCCGCCCACTTGCTGATATTTTTCAATCGCCGGCAGCAATTGATCAACGGAATAGCGGTAAATTCCGGGCATCGCCGCAATCGTTTCTTTTTTGCGCGTGCCTTCGATGACAAAAAATGGCTGGATGAACTGCTCTTTTGCCAAATGCGTTTCTTGCACCAGGCGGCGGATGGGCTCATTCATGCGTAATCTTCGAAATCTATTCATAAACTAAGACCTCGCTCTCGTATCCGAATTGCTGCAGCGCCTTTTGGGTGTGCGGACCACGGCATAAAATCTGCCACTGATGGGGTATTGTACCATAATCCTCTAAAAAATTCTGCACCGTGGAAGGACTGGTAAACAAAACTTTATCGATATCACCTTTGGGCAATTCTCGCCGATCAGGTTTGGTATTTTGGTAAATAGTGATTTCTTTCACCGTCGCTCCAAGGCTGTTTAATTCTTTTTTAAGAAAGGGATTAGGCAAAGAAGAACGCGGAAATAGAATTTTCTTACCCTTCAATTGATATTCTTTTAAAGCATGCAAAAGACCTTCACTTGTTTCAAGCGGCGCCGTGATCCTGGGAATAATTCCATAGAAAGTCAGGGCTTCAGCGGTTTCTTGGCCGATAACCGCAAAATCATTTTTCTTCAAGCGATCGATGGGGTAGTTTATCTTGCGCATCTGCCTCAAAAAATGCTCAACCGCAGACGGGCTGGTTAAAATAATCCAATGATATTGCCATAAATTATTTTTAAGAAATTTTATCACTTGCGGCTCTAATTTAATTTCTGAAATCTGGATCATCGGAAATGGTATAATTCTGGCCAATGCCTTGTATTTCTCAGGATGAATTCCCGTGTACAGGATCGTTTCTGCTTTATTCCACTGGGAAGACTGCCAAGATTTGACAACCTCACCGACAATAATCAAGGCCGGCGGCTGCGGCTTTTCGGCCTCAGCCAATTTCGACATTGTTGCCAAAGTGCCGCAGATAATGTGCTCTTCGAGGCGCGTGCCTTTGGAAATAATCATGATCGGGGTGGAATCGGCCAGTCCATTTTCTTTAAAACCCTGCACAATGATATCCAGCTTAGTAAGCCCCATCAAAAAAATAACTGTGTCCGCTTTAGGAATTTCCAGCGATGGGGAATCCCGTTTATCCTCCGACTCCCCATGACCGCTTAAAAACGCTACCGATGAAGAAATTCCGCGGGCGGTTAAAGGAATCCCCAAACTCGAAGGTATTCCAGTTGCTGAACTAATACCTGGGATCACCTCGGTCTGAATATGGTAACTGCGCAAATAATTGATTTCATCGGCCCCGCGGCCAAAGATCAACGGGTCGCCTCCTTTTAGCCGCACGACATTTTTTCCGTCCATGGCCTTTTGGCGCAACATTTTAGACAATTCAGACTGCGCGAGCGAGTGTTCCCCCTTTCTTTTGCCGACATAAATCTTTTCAGCTTTGCCGGCGTGCCAAAGAATATCCGGATGAACCAAATAATCATAAAAAACACAATCGGCCTTCCTTAAGGCCTTTGTCCCCTTCAACGTGATCAATTCAGGATCACCTGGGCCGGCGCCGACTAAGAGGACGCGGCCGTATTTTTTGCGAACATCAATCACCGAAAAAATTTTCCGCAGTTCCTCATCGCCGCGGCGCCCCACCACGGCCAACTGACCCTGCAAAGGCGCAGCCTCCCATGGAAAAATTTCCTTGATCCGTTTCTTAAGCCCCAACCGCCGCAGAGCGGCAGCAGCCACCACGATGCCATCACATGTATTGTTATCAACCAAAGCGATTCGCTCGTCAATATTCCCGCGTATATCAATCACCTCAATATTAGGATTTAATCCTAAAATCGATTGCCGCCGAAGCAGACTGCTGGTGCCGATCGTGGCCCCACTTTTTAACTGCGAAAACTTAACTCTTCCGACAAAGGCATCCGTGTCATCCAGCGAGCGGGTTAAAGCAAAAATCTTTAAACCGGTGCTTATGCATTGGGGCAAATCCTTGGCGCTGTGAATGGCGATATCAATCTCACCTTTTAAAAGGGCTTGATCCAGAGTGTCGGTAAAAAAATCATCCGCCGGGTTTATCGCGAGCGGTGTCGTTTTATCCCGATCCCCCTGCGTGTGGTAAATCACGTGGTCGTACTCGAGTTCGACGTCCTGCTTCGCTAGAAGTGAAAATATTTCTTTCACCTGGGTCAAGGCCAGACGGCTTCCTCGCGAACCTATTTTAATTTTTGTTCTGGGTGAACGGCTGAATTTACTCATCCCAATTTTCCTTAATTATCCCAATTGATCATTTATGGGCCTTTGTACAACTAAAGTAGGACTTTCGCGTCTGAATATAGAATCTGTCATTCCCGCGAATGCGGGAATCCATGCCTCTCGTCGAAGAGAAGCCTAATGGATTCCCGACAAAGGCA
>CAYHTV010000061.1:0-12057 GCA_964359575.1 uncultured Planctomycetales bacterium | reverse complement strand
CTTCAGGTTATGAGCCTGACGAGCTTCCTGGCTGCTCCACCCCGCGATATCATTAACTTAAAACTTAAAATTCAAAAGTTAAAACTTTTGGATTTTGACTTTTTACTTCTTCTCATCCGCCGGCATAATCTTGTAAATCGTCTCGCCTTCTCTAATCAAGCCCATCTTTTCCCGCGCCACTTTCTCCAAATACGCCGGGTCCGTTTCCAGCAGCCGCTTTTCTTCCAGCAATTTTATATTTTCCTTCCTTAACGCCCGAATCTGCTGCGCGTAATCAGCATTTTTCTGTTTAAGGTCATGCATCTTCGTATACGACGGCAGGAAACAAAAAAATACAAAGAGCGTGATTCCAAATAACCAAAGGGCGTTTTTTAACATACCGTGGCCTGTCGTCAGTGACCAGGAAACGCAAATATTTTTCTAGCCAGCGGTCCCCTGGCGACTGTTCACTGCCTTAATAAATCTTCCCCCACAGCGTTCCACCGTAGACGGCTTTTTTCCCTAACTCTTCTTCAATCCGCAAGAGCTCATTATACTTAGCCAGGCGATCGGTGCGGGACAATGACCCCGTCTTAATCTGCCCAACGTTGGTCGCGACCGCCAAGTGTGCTATGGTCGTGTCTTCAGTCTCGCCGGAACGGTGGGAAATGATCGACGTATATTTATTCTTTTTTGCTAAATTAATCGCATCAAGCGTTTCGGAAAGTGAGCCGATTTGATTGACCTTAATCAAAATAGAATTGGCCACACCCTTATAGATCCCCTTTTCCAGACGCTTCACATTGGTGACAAACAGATCATCGCCCACCAGCTGGACTTTAGGCCCCAGATCATGCGTCAGTTCCTGCCAGCCGGCCCAATCATTCTCATACAAACCATCTTCAATCGAAACCACCGGATACTTGGCAACCATTTCTAAGTAAACTTTGATCATTTCCTCAGCGGAATTGGACTTGCCATTATAATCGTACCTGCCATTTTCATGAAAAGACGACGAAGCGGCATCCAGCGCGATAAAAATATCCTTGCCAGGCTTATAGCCGGCCTGCTCGATCGCCTGCATAATCACCTCGAGTCCTTCTTCATTGCTGTTTAAATTCGGCGCAAATCCGCCTTCGTCTCCGACGGACGTCGCCAGATTCCGGTCATGCAGAATTTTCTTTAAGGTATGAAAAATTTCCACCGCCATGCGCAGCGCCTCACTGAACGTCGGCGCGCCGATGGGCGCAATCATAAATTCCTGAATGTCTAAATTATTATCGGCATGCACCCCGCCGTTAATGATATTCATAAGAGGCACCGGCAAGATATTCGCCTTGCTGCCGCCAAGATAACGGTAGAGTGGGATTTTCTTCTGGCTGGCATCGGCCTTGGCGACCGCCAGAGAAACACCCAAAATGGCATTCGCCCCGAGCTTACCCTTATTTTCGGTTCCATCGAGGGCAATGAGAATTTTATCAATCTTTTTAAAATCCGCTTCTTTGCCTTTGACCGCTTTGGCGATTGCGGTATTAACATTCTGAACGGCCTTCAACACGCCCTTGCCCATGTATTTTGATTTATCGCCGTCGCGCAGTTCAATGGCTTCGTGTTCGCCAGTGGATGCCCCCGACGGCACCGCGGCCCGGCCCAGCACGCCGGAGGACAGGATCACATCGACTTCGACGGTGGGATTCCCGCGGGAGTCGAGGATCTGTCGCGCTTTGATGGATTTAATTTTGGACATAATATTTTTTATCTTTAAAATTTAGAATTTTTTTTCTAGAAAGGTATGGGCCAAATTATCACACTTTGTTTTTAAAGTCAAGCGGAGAAATTGCCAGAAACGGCCAGAAAGAAGCAATCTGCAAGAAATTTATCTAATGCACCCGGGCTGTGCCTACTAACTTTCTCCAGTTTAACTCGAAGACTCAGGCTGAAATAAGCTACAGGTACAGGATGATGTGCATATCCCTGGAAAGCAGGGCGCTCCTTGCGAGCATTTAACCCAACACCCGCTGCCCGGCGGATCACAGGCCTCTTGGCGCACGGAATTCGCTTGAATCATATTGTCACCGCAATACGTGATGGCACAATTATTATTGCAGTCATCCGCGTTTTCCGTATTCCCGTCATCGCACTGTTCACCCATTTTCGACTGCCGTATCCCGTCTCCGCAATACTCATCCTTGCAATCACTGCTGCAACCGTCTTCGTTTTGATTATTGCCGTCGTCACATTCTTCCGGCGCGGCTTTTACGCCGTCGCCGCAGGAGGTGGGACATTGACAGCCATTATCGCAAAGCCTAGCCTGTCCTAAATTGTTTGTGCAGAGAGTTCCGGGGGGATCGCATTGTTCGCCGGGCTGCACCATGCTGTTGCCGCAGGACATTCCCATGCACTTGCAATATGGATCGCAGCGGCCAAATCCGGTTGCATTGCGGCAACTTCCGCCGGGAGGGTCACACTCTTCCCCTGGACTATTATACGGAATTCCGTCCCCGCAGATCCCCGGCGGGGCGCCTCCCCCATTACCACCATGAGGACTTTTGGGAGGAACGGGTTGCTCGTTGCCGCCGTTTCCGCCTCCCACCGACTTACAAAAACAATTTGACTCGGCGCTCAATCTATTTCCGGTCGACCAGTTGCATTGTAAAACAGGATCTAACGCGGGTGGATTGCTGAATTTAGGATCCGGGTTCAAACACGCGCCCGAAACACCGCCATCCAACTCCGTGGCATCACACCATTCAACGGCCCCCAGCATGGCGTTGCCGCATTGATTCTCGGGAGAACCACCGACGGGCGAGTATTGCGCGATCCCTGCCTTGGCATATTTTACGGACGGCGATGGACTTAACACATGGGCGGAATAATACATCGCGTGCGGTTTCGAAAGGCTGTTCGAGCTCTTGGATAAAGTCGGCCTTATGATACTTTTTGTATTGGCGGGAGATATGTCATGATCCAGGCCCCAAAGATGCGCTGTTTCGTGCGCTAAAGTCGTGGGCACGGACGCATTGCCAAGCGCGTAACAATTACCGGCAGCGGGACTAACCACTTCAACGACCGCAAGCCCATCGTATGGATACGCCATGCCGCATTCTTTATTCCGACTTTCCACATTTTCCACTAAAACAATGACCACATTGTTATCCTGTTTAAACTGTCCCGCCCAATTTAAAAAATTTTTGACTAATTGTGCATCCTTAGCGTCAAACTTAGGAACCATAAGCTGGCCCGGAGGACTTTTAACATAGAGAATCGGCCGTTTGGCAGGATCGGCCGAGTCAAAAGGAATCACATGTTTACTAGCGTCAAAATGGACTTTAGTGATTTGGGGGGCGACATACCCTTTTCCATTCACCGCGTCCCTGGTTAACAATCCGGCCGTCTTTACATCAGCCATAGTGATAGTCCCTTTTTTCGAAGCACTCTTTACGTCTTCAAACTTAGGATCATAAAAAACTAAAAGCTGGACATCAAATCCGCCGACGGATGAAGGCCCGGGCCCGCTATTTCCTCCCAAGGAGGATTGAGGATCCTGGGCCAACGGGGGATCAATCACTTTTTCCGCAATTTCCTCTAAGCTGGCAGAGCCGATGGCTGCTTCATAAAAATTTCCCGCGTTATCTATCGCTGAAATCACAAATTCGCTTAAAGGATGATTGAAGACAAAAAATTTTCTCTCCGGCGTATCAACCAGCACGGACAATGATTGAACCGTATGGAGCTGGTGGTCTTTATAAACCTGCACGCGCACTTCCTTCAACCCGCTCGCGTCGCTAACCCAGAAAGATTTTTGCAAGCCTTCGCTCTGCACAACTTTAATCTGCGGCCTTTGTCTGTCTTTGGTAAACTGGCTCCGCTTATGGAGGCGGCTTCCATCGGAAAAATAAACGGTGTAATCGACGGTATTCTGACCGTCCTCTGCCATAAAGCCTAGGTCCACCCCAATGCTCCAATAAACTGTCTTATAAGAATTCTCCCGTTTTTCTTTAAGAAGACCCGGCTTATGCAGAACGCCCGATGTTAAGGGGATCCCGTTCAAAAATGTGTCCACACCGGTGACCGCCTTCTCCGGCGCCAGTCCCTCAATCGCAAGAATGCTCTTGGCATAAACATGGGTCTCCGGAACCAGATTGCCTTCCAAATTATCCGAAACATTCTGTCCATAACCGATCCCGCCGTAGGCTAAAATAAAAAAACTCATGACCGCAATTTTCGCAATCATGAGCCACGGGGAACAAACCTGTATTTCCCAGAGCTTGCATCGCATAACTTCTCCTCCTATTTACTAATTGGTAAGGAAAAGACCAACGCCATCGACAAAAAAAATTCAAAAATCTTCTTTATTTTAGTAATCCTAGAAATAATGTCAACCCTAAATTATTGAAATATTTAAAGTTTTATTCCTAATAGAATCAGCGGTCATTTTTACCGCGGCGCGCGGGCGGCACACAATTTTCCAAACATTTTATCAACTTTCATATATACTTATTAAAAGGAATATGTTAATCTAAAAAAAATAAAATTTTATAAACTTCATAACCCGCCCGGCCCATGCAAAAATTTATCATCTGGCTCAAAGTCAATTGGCTCAAAATTCTGCTCGTCCTGCTTTTTGCCGCCATACTCATTTCTCTTATTATCTACAGTATTTACATTTATAAAAGTTTCCAAGGCTTGGAAAGTTTCTCTAAAAAACAAATAGCCGGCATGCAGGCGATGTACATGCCGATGTTTATTTTTTCACAGCTCTTGGTCCTGCCGCTGACCTTTGCCATGTATTATTATTTTATGCAGGGCGGCGGTTTAGGGACTTTCGCCAAAAATAAACTGGACGCGAAAAAAGTCAATGTCAAATGGGCTGATATCATCGGCATGGAAGAGGCCAAACGCGACGCGCAGGAAGTCGTCCAGCTTTTGAAAGACCATTCCATGCAAAAGGCCATCGGCGGCAACATCATCAAGGGCATGCTCATGATCGGGCCGCCGGGATGCGGAAAAACCTATCTCGCCAAGGCCATCGCCACGGAATGCGATTTACCGATGATTTCGGCGGTAGGGAGCGATTTTATTGCCATGTTTATGGGGCAAGGCGCGGCCCGCATGAAGTCGATGTTCAAACAGGCCCGCGAGCTGGCCAAAATCCACGGCGGTTCCATTATTTTTATCGATGAGATTGACGCCTTCGCCCGCGAACGCCAGTCCAAAGACAATCTGCCGGCCCTCTCTTCGGCGGACACTTCTTATAACGCGACCGTCAACCAGTTCTTGACAGAGATGGACGGTCTGCAGAGAAAAGGGGCGAATATCATCGTGATCGCGGCCACCAACGTGAATGAAGAAGAGTTGGATCCCGCCATCATGCGCTCGGGCCGGTTTGACCGTAAAATCCGCGTTGAAAAACCCAACACCCGCGAACGGGCCGAATTGCTCAAATTCTATCTCGCGAAGGTAGACTTTGATCCGGCTCTCGACCTTGATTATTTTGCCGACAAGGCCAAATGGTTTTCCGCGGCCGATATCAGCAATCTCGTCAGAGAAGCCGGCGTGATCGCGCTGCGCAGCAAGCCCAGCCGCATCCGGAAGGAAGATTTGGAAACCGCTTTAAGCCGTATCATGATTTCGATTGAAAAAATGGGCGGTGATAAAATTTTATCGGAAAAAATCAATGTGAAATGGGACGATGTGGTGGGCATGAATGAGGCCAAGGCCGAGGCGTGGGAAATTTTAAAATTATTAAAAGACCGGAACCGTTTGAAAGCGATCGGCGGCAAAATCGTCAAAGGCGTGCTGATGCTGGGGCCGCCGGGGTGCGGCAAGACCTATTTAGCGAAGGCGATAGCGACCGAATCCGGGTTTCCTTTTATTCCGGTGGCTGGCAGCGAGCTTGTTGGTATTTATATCGGGTCAGGCGTGAAACGGATCAAGGAAATTTTTAAAGAGGCGCGCGCCTTGGCTAAGGCCGAGGGCGGGTGCATTATCTTTTTTGATGAAATCGATGCCTTTGCTTATCAGCGTTACCAAGTGCAGGATTTAGGCGGCGCCCAGTCGCACAATGCCACAGTCAATCAATTCTTGACCGAAATGGATGGCGTAAGGCAGGCCGAAAATAATATTTTTGTCCTCGCCGCAACAAATGTGAATGAAGAAGAATTGGATCCGGCCATACTGCGTGGCGGGCGGATCGAGCGGAAAATTTACTTTACAAAACCTAATCTGGAAGAACGCAAGGACTTATTTAAATTTTACCTATCCAAGGTGGAGGTGGACCCCGCTGTTGCAGCAGACGTCTTAGCGCGGACGACCGTGGGGTTTAGCCCTGCGGATATCGACAATATGATCCGCGAGGCCGGGTTGATTGCCATGCGCAATGACCGCGCCGCCATCAATCACAAAGATTTATCCGAGTCTTATGATCGCCTGACCATCGGCGCTTTATCCAAAGAGAAATATAATCCCGCCTCGATTAAAAAGACCGCTTACCATGAAGCCGGCCATGCCATCATCACTTATCTATTGCATCCGACGGATGATGTGATCAAGGCCACCATCCGACCGCGCAAACGTTATTTAGGATATATTTATATCCGTCCCATCGAACAGTTAGAAGACACCGCCGAAAGCCGGGAACATTTGCTCGCCGAAATAACAGTAGGCATCGCTGGTTATGCCGCGGAAAAAATCGTTTATGGAACAGTTTCTGCCGGAGTTTGGGGCGATTTCAAGCAGATCATGAGAACAGCGCACCAAATGGTTTGGGAATTAGGCATGGGAAAATCCGGGCTGCTGGGCAATTTCCTTCACATCAGGTCTAAGGACGATCAGCCGCACATGTCGGAAAAAACCAAAGAAATACTGGATACCGATGTTCAAGAAATTTTGCAAACCTGTCTTAAAAACGCCGTTGACGTCTTAACCAAACACCGCGATCTCTTGGAATATTTTACCGAAGAGCTTATCAAAAAAGGCGACCTCGAGCATGATGAGATCAAGGCCATATTCGATCGATTCGGTTTAAAACCAGCCGCCGTTGTGGAAGAACATAAAACTGTTTAATGTCTAACGTCGTGTGCGAGTTTCGTGTCATTGCGAGCCTGCTTTTTAGGCGAAGCAATCTTTTAAACGATGCAAAGATTGCTTCGTTGCAAAAAACGCTCCTCGCAATGACACATAAAAAAAACTCGCACACGGCGTTAATGTCTATTGACAAAAAAATATGTCTCCTGATTTTTCATTTCACCATCACATTTTTAGGATGTTCCGCTCCTTCCGCTCCCCAGAGCCTGTCCGAAGCCAATAAAAAACTTATCGCAATCTGCCGCGACGAATATCAATTGCCCGTTCGGCTTTTTCCTTTAAAAAACACGCTCTATATTTATTTACCGATGGAACAGCGGATCGTGGACTTCCAAGCCTCACCGCAGAAGACCGCGGCCGTTGATCAAGCGCAGAGTAAAATGACGGTCCTGTACAACAAAGTGGATTTTAGCGAGGGACAGTTTTCCATCGCCTATGATATCGCCCTGTCCCGGTCTTACCCCAAAGACCCCGGCTACGCGACGCCTTATACCAAAGAATTTATCGAAAAACAGCGCCGGATTTTTATGGCAATTTTTCAGGCGTACGCGGATTTAGTGACACAACGATTACCGGGCGATGATTGGGAGTATTTGAATTCTGAAGAACAACGCAAGCGGGAGGATTTAATTCATTACCAGCCGGCAACGGCTGCTCCAGACTTTATCGTTCTAGTGGCGGCCGATGTCAAGACGGGAATCGAAATCGAAAATATTCTTTACTTTCAAGATTTTAAGCGGGCGTGGGCCGGCGAGCTGCCGCAGGAAGAATATTCGCAAAGGACGCTTTTTGAACTGCGCGGATCGCGCTCGATTATCGGCGATGACGCGGGGGAGCACCTTACTCTTCAAGAAATTGAATTTCCAGCCTTTCTGGCTAAACAAATGCAAAACCGGATCAATTTTAAATACCAGCAAAGCGATTTTCCGCCGGGCGATAACACGCAGGAAGAGATTACGAAAATCGCCGCGGAAACCTTGCGGACTTACAGTTTTAAAAATTTTCAATCGATTATTTTGGAAGATTTAAACGCGGGGACTAAAATCGCCGTGAACCCGTAAATGGGCACTTCTGCCTACCGCAGGCCGAGGCTGCCTATTCTAGGATTTCCACTTTCCGCCCTTTGATCTTCAGTCGCCCGCCTACAAACAGTTGAATCGCTTTTGGTAAAATCCGGTGCTCGATCTTGTGAATTTTTTCGCTGAGTGTTTCCCACGTATCATTCTCTTGAATTTTCACCGCTTCCTGCAGGATGATGGGACCGTGGTCGACTTTCTCATCGACGAAGTGCACGGTGGCGCCGGTCACCTTCGCGCCAAAGGTTAAAGCATCTTTAATGCCCTGGGCGCCGCGGAAGGCCGGTAAAAGCGAAGGATGGATATTGATAATTTTGCGATGGTAAGTCTTCACAAAAAACGGGGTGAAAATCCGCATGTAACCGGCGCAGACAATAAAATCGATTTTATAATTCTTAAGATGAATAATGACTTCACGATCGCAGCTCTGTGGGTTGGTAAAATCCTTAGGGTTTAGAAAAAGTGTTTTAATGCCGGCTTGCTCGGCCCTCTTAAGGGCAAAGGCCTTGGCACTATTGGAAACGACCAAAGCCAACTCGGCGGCGATTTCACCCTGCTTGAGAGCATCGATAATCGCCTGCAAATTTGAGCCATGACCGGAAACAAAAACAGCAAATCTCATTTAATAAATCTTTCTGGGTTATAACGTCGCAAAGTCACACGTCGTTTCAAATTTTCTACGTGACCTTGTGACTCTGTGACATTGTGTCTTTGTGGCTAGTACCTTGTTACCTTAATTTTAGATATATTAGTCATTAGAGGACCAAGGTACTGTACTGTGTTCCTCTAAACATAATTTAGGTAACACAGTACTAGTACATTGTAACATTAATTTCTGATGTTATAATTCCTTCTCCCCTTTGGGAGAAGGTCAGGATGAGGGGAAAATTGACGTTGATCTCTCTATCCCTCACCCTAGCCCTCTCCCTCTGGGAGAGGGAATATAAGATTAAAAATTTCTGTTACAATGTACTAGTGCTTAATTATGCCCTTTTTTCTTCTTGAATGCAAGTTTCGCCAAAATTTCCACCAAAATTTTGGTTGAAATTCGACCGGAATTTGAGCAGGCCAAATATCCCAATCCCAATTAAAAGCGTTCCCACTCCCGTCAGTATCCAAATGCGCTCGACATACTCAGCCGCATAGGAGCTGATAAACATCGCAATCAAGAATGCCGAATGGATCACGATCTCCAGGGCGCTGAAGACTTTTCCCCGCATCTGCTCGTCACAGACCTGATGGGTCACGGTGTTGGCGGCAATAAAGACCGGCCCGGTCATTAACCCCAAGAGTGTCGCCAAAACCATCGCCATACCCAGCCGCGGGAAATGATGAACACTCGTTGCAAAAAGGATCAGCACGCTCCCGCCGCTCATCAAGCAGAGAAAAATGACTTTGTACCAAGGAATGGCATGACCCCACCGCCCATGGATCAAAACACCCAGGAAAAGCCCGACGCCTAGAAAAAACGCCAAAATCCCCAGATCTTTCGTCACACTCTGAAACGATTGCTGGACAAAGACTATGATCACAACATAAATCGCGCCGGCGGCCGCTAATAAAACAAATAACATGGCAATAATAAAACGGATTTCTTTATGGCGGATTAAATATCGCAGACCCTCTTTCATTTCCTGGATGGTAGATTTGCGGATGATCGCAATGACTTCTTTGCCCGTCTGCAAAATCTTTGAAGGAATATTCTTCAATTTGAACGGCTGGCGGATCGAAAAGACCAAAATTCCGGAAATAAAAAAGGTGACGGCATCACAAATCAACCCTCCTCTCGCCCCTATGCGGTCCACCAAAAACCCTCCAATGGCGAATCCCAGGACAAAGGCGATCATCCCAGTTGTCGTCAACAAAGAATTGGCCATCAGAAGATGGTCTCTGTGGACCAAATCCGGCACAATCGACATTTTGGCTGGGACATAAAACCGGCTGAGGCAAAATGCCAAAAACACCATAATATAAATCGGGACCATAGAGTCGCGCTGCAAAAAAACTAAGGGGATGCTCAAAACCAATAGCCCTCTTAAGAGGTCACAGACAAAAAGCGTTGTCCGTCGGTCCCAGCGGTCCACATAAACTCCAGCCACGGGGCCGATGATAAAAACAGGAATAATCGTAAACGATAAAAGTTTCGCAAGCTGCATGGCTGAGCCGGGCGATCGCTCCGTGATCAAGCCAATTAAGGCCATCTGATTGATCCGGTCGCCAAATTGCGAAATCAGCTGCGCCAGCCAGAGCCGAAAAAAATTTGTGTTTTCAAATTGTTTGATAAACCGCATCATAAGATAGGCTCCCCGGAGACTTCATCATCGAAGGCTTTATTGACCTTTGTAGAACCAAAAGAATTGAGGTAGTCAATATTGGCCTTTGTCTCCTCAATGATAAATTCAAATTTTTTTCTTTAGTTGTACAAAGGCCCATAAAGGGCGCGCTTAACACAAATGAGTAGGCAATAAAGATTAAAGCGGCAATGAGAATTAGGTTGAGCCAATGTTGAAAAAAAATTTTATTATTTGGCAAAAGCGGCATTGGAATTGCGGCCAGTTACCGGCAACAAAATTGTTTCTATTGTAGAGATTTCGCGTTTGAATATCCTCCCTGTGTCATTGCGAACGCGTAAGTCCGATATCTTTTCTTTACTAATACCTTGTTACCTTAATTAAAATTTCGACCTAGAGGCTGCTCTGTTGGCTTGCACAACCGTTAATCATTACAGCCGACGAGAGGAGTTGAACCTCCGACCCACGATTTACGAAACCGTTGCTCTACCAACTGAGCTACGTCGGCAAATCAATCTCAAAAAACACAGACCCGCGCTGTACCATTTACCTTCTTTCATCTAGTGTAGTGCGTCTAACACTTCTTGACATTTGTCACCCCCGAATGTTTCTGTCGGGGGTCCACTGAATCATGTCTGGATTCCCGACAAAAGCATTCGGGAATGACAGTGCTTATAAGTAAATGGATTTATGAAACACTACACTATTGACCTTGCTACCTTAATTTTAGATATATTAATCATCAGAGGAGCAAGGTACTGTACCTGCCTACCACAGGCAGGCTGTGCTCCTCTAAACATAATTTAGGTAACACAGTACTAGGAAAATGGTGCCGCACTGATTTTGCTCGACAAAATTAGAGGTCATCAGCACAGGCACTTTATTTCGATAAGTCTTGATTAGAAAAATAAAGTGCCGAGAGCCAGACTTGCACTGGCGACGCCGGGCTTTTCAGGCCCGCGCTCTACTACCTGAGCTATCTCGGCAGCACGTTACTTCTAAAAAGTTCGGAAAGATTTTATACTGCCCCGCGAGCGCTGCGATGTAAAAAATTTAATAGGCCACATTCTATAACAAGCCCTATGAGGCTGTCAATATTTCTTATAGGCTTTTCTCATCTCTCTCTAGATTACTCGCTAAGGTGGGTCACAATTTTAGTGTACACATCCTGGGCCAAGGTAATTTTAGGAAATACCCCTTTGCGCGCCTTAATGACGAGCTTATTCGCCTTGGAATTGATCGAAACAATAGTGACTGTCACTTTGACCCCGTTCACTCGGGCGATGATAATCCCGCCGGCCTCTTTGCTTTCCGTGATGGTCCCCATGATAGAAAGGACTTCATTGGCAGCATCCCACAGCTCTGTTTCGTCATGTCCGCTGATCCCCTCGACAGTATCCGGGCTCACAATATACCCGCCCAGCGCCCCCACACTTCCCACAATCAAATACACACAGCCGCTCAACGAAAAGACCAACAATAGAATCGCCCCTAAAATTTTAAAGCGATTGATCAACGATCTCATTCTCTCCTCCTCAATAAATTCATTATGGGCCTTTGTACAACTAAATAAAAAAATTTGGATTTATCATTGAGGAGACAAAGGCCAATATTGACTACCTCAA
>CAYHTV010000060.1:0-12081 GCA_964359575.1 uncultured Planctomycetales bacterium | reverse complement strand
TTATCGAAGACGAAGATAATGTTTAAAGGAGTTGAACAGTCTTTGAGGGTGGATTGGAAAGAGTAGGTTAGAACGGATTTGATTTTACCATTATTTTGAGGGATGTTAACGGCTTTAAGTTTGTGGGGATAGAATTCTTTGATGAGAGGGATGATTTGGTCAGCGCGCAAGTTGAGCCATTGTTTAGTTTTTGGATGAGTAAAGCGGATAGAGCGGTTGATTTTAAGTTCGGCGATGAGAGAGAGTTTTTCAGAGGCGATGAATTCGATGAATTCGATGAGTTCGGATGAGGTGTACCAGGCGTCGAAGACGATGGTGGAAAAAGCGATTTGTTTGTCGATAGCATCGATAATAAGGTCTTTGGCGAGGTCAATTTTGCTTTTAAAGGTTTTTGGAGCTGCTCCTTCAATGGGGATGTAGGGTTTAAAGTTGACGGGAAAATGTTTGGTGTTAGAGACGAAGCAAGAAGCGACGGCGACATTGCAGTTTTCTTGACGGCCTAAGGTGCCGCAGTATTGGAATTGAGCGCCTTCGGTTTTTTCAGCATGGGGTTTGGGAACAGAGGTGTCATCGATGGCCATGACGCCGTTTAAAGTAGTGCGTGTGGTGTGTTGATTCTGGAGGATTCTTAAACGGACACCGTTGAGTTGATCAACACTCCAATTGGACTCGCTGAAGAAGTATTGGAGTTTTTGATAATCGATGTGGGCACGTTTGGAGATGGCTGATAAATTGAGGCGTTTATAATCGAAGAACATGGCATAGATCATTTGGCGCAGGATGTTCATTTGAGTCTGAGAGAATAAGGGTTGCAAGTGGCTGAGGAATTGATCAATAAAGCGGATGGGTTTGGCAAAATGGGACATGCGTTGCTCCTTTGTGTTTTGGGATAAGTTATTGGATGTCTTTAGGATAGCAGGGTTTACGACGAGGAATCAAGAGAAAATGTGGAAAAATTGACGCAACGCATTGAAATGACGTAAGTTGTGATTTCGCAAATTTTACGTAAAGACTGTTTTTAAAAAATACGGGAATAAAAATATTTTTTAACAAAGTACTGAATTAAAATGGCAGGATGTAGATTTCAGGCGTGAGACGATCCAGCTTTTAAAGACCAAGAATAATAAAGTCAGGCATATTCCGATGAACAACGCGGTTAAGGACGCGCTGTTGTCAATCAGAAAAAATCCTGAGAGCCCGTATGTTTTTACAAACCGGCAAGGGACCGCGCTCTTGGATGTCAAACGCTCATTTACAACGGCCCTCAAGAAAGCCGGGATCAAGGGCTTTCGCTTTCACGACCTTCGTCACACATTTGCCTCGCAACTGGTGATGAGCGGTGTTGATTTGAACACGGTTCGTGATTTGCTGGGCCACAGCACACCCGAAATGACTCTGCGCTACGCGCATCTGTCGCCCAACTACAAAAAGCGGGCGGTGGATTGCCTGCATGAGAGGATTGGCGGACAGGGGTTTGCAGAGGGGAGTGATGCAGGTGTTGCTGAAGAGGCGGTTTTGGCAGGGCTTCGGTAGTTTCAATTTGTGCACCCCGCCATTAACTTAACCAACAGAATATCATTTTTCCATATTTGTTGGGTAAATATCAAGTTGACAATATTTAACCAACAAGATATACTTCAATTAGATTTGTTGGTTAAATAGAGGTAGGGTCATGCGCGGTGTTATTAAAGGGCTCTTGGCGGAGGAGCTCAAAAACTCATTAAATATGAAAAAGGAATATGAGGCGGCTTTGCGCCGGTTGCCCAAGGGGTGTTTTGTACGAAAAGTTATTCATGGCCACCCTTATTATTATTTTGCTGAACGAAAGGGGGATAAAGTTGTTTATCGATACAAAGGGAATCTTTCGCCGGAAGACCTGAAAAAGGCGGAGGATATTAAGAAAAAGCGGGCGCAGTATCGGCAATTGTTATCGCAGGTCAAAAAGCAGATCAAATTCTTAAGAGGATCCCTTCGTGGAAAAGAGCCAATATAATCTTTGCGTAGAAGTCTTAAGAAGATTTCATAGAGCTGGATTGCTCACTGACTTTATTTTGATCGGCAGTTGGGTGATGGTGTTTTATAAAGAACAGTTTAAGGATTGGCCCCGCCTCAATAAATATGTTCTTATGACCCGTGATATGGACTTTCTCATCGATTCTGTGAAAAAAATAAAACAAAAAGTCAGCATTCCCGATCTACTTGAGGATTTGGGTTTTGTTGTGACATTTCATGGGAGTGAGGGATATATGAAGTTGAATCACCCCGATCTTATTGTTGAATTTTTAACGCCGGAGAGAGGCAGGGGAACAGACGAGCCGGTGTCCTTGCCAACTCTTGGGATCAATGCAACCGCGTTACGTTTTTTAAGCTTTCTGTCGGAGAGCACAATCAAGGTCTCCGTTGAGGATTTTAAAGTTACTTTGCCTCATCCCGCGCGATTTGCTCTTCACAAACTCATTGTTGCCCAAAGGCGAAAAAATAAGGATAAAGCGCAAAAAGATAATATGATGGCCGCGGAAATCTTGAATGATTTGATGGAAGCGGGAGAAAAAGAATCTATTTGTTCGGCGTATGGATATCTGAATACGCAATGGCAGAAACGCGTTGTTACGGGACTAGAATATTTGAAACAAGAAGCAATTTTGGCGGAGTTAAAGAAGAAAATTTGATAAGCAATGAAGACTTTCGTCCTAGGCGATATTCATGGTGCATATAAAGCATTATTGCAATGTGTAGAGCGATCCGGTTTTGATTATCAAAAAGACCGTCTGATTGTGCTTGGAGACGTTTGTGATGGTTATCTTGAAGTGAAGCAAAGTATCGATGAACTTCTTAAGATAAAGTATTGTGATTACATCATTGGAAATCATGATGTGTGGGCGTTGAATTGGGCAACTACCGGAAGAGAAGAGGAGTTGTGGCTGGATCAGGGTGGACGAAATACGAAAGCCTCATATGCTGGGTTTTCGATGCCGGAGGCACACATCAACTTTTTGAAAAATGCCCATTTGTGGGTTGAGTTTGATAATAAGCTGTTTGTGCATGCTGGTATTGAGCATCAGAAAAAGATTTCAAAACACAGTTTAGAGTATTTAACATGGGACAGAAACTTGGTGGAAAGTGCGTGGGAAAAGGCGCATCAAAAACCCAATTTTAAATTTTCCACCTATGACGGAATATATGTGGGCCATACGACAACACAATGGTTTGCGAGAAATAAAGAAACAAAAAATTTGGCTCCTTCTGAAATAGCTGAGTCAGGAACAAAACCTTTATTTTTGTGTAATGTGATCATCCTGGACACCGGCGCGGGATGGTCCGGTAAGTTGACGATTATGGATGTGAACACTCATGAGTATTGGCAATCAGATTTAACGCCAAAGTTGTACGGGGTAGAAGGTAGACAATAGCAAATTCGCCACGGATCTGCCACGGAAAGATCGACGCTAATATTTAATCTTCTACGGATTAGTAAATTACAAGAAATAAAATTCTGCCTCATAACCTGAACGTTACGATATTCCCAATGTCTTTGAATGTTAAGCCTCTTAATTTTTCTTGCCGGAACGGGAAAGGCGGGGGATAAAGGTAATGGTCTGCTTGGTATCATCAAAAATCACTACGAAGCGGTTGAAAAAATCCTTGCGTCCTAAGAGGTTAAAGTTGGCGCCGAGTTTGGGCGAAAATCCAATATGCGCCTTAAAGCGAAAAGGCCCCAGAGTGATAGGCAAAAGATGAAAGAAAACCTCAATGAGACTACCGCTGCCAACCCTCATCAGGTTTTTTTTGCCTTTTTCATAATCGATGCCTAAGGCGTCCGCTTCTTTGATGGAAAAAACCGAAATGAGCGCGCCGGAGTCCACATAGGCATGAATCTTGATGCCGGAAATTTGTAAAGGAATAATGGGTGAGGCGATCCCATGGTGGACAACGTAAGGAAAGTTTAGCGCAGGATGAGGGCGCATAAGAAATCTTGGTCAACGGGGACGCGAAAAAATAAAGGTGTTGCCTGCGGGAATTGGGCTTTGGCTTTCTTGACGATTTCCCGGGGGGTGCCGTCTGCGTCTGTCAGGATGACTCCCTTATCATCAACGATCACGACGTAGCGGCCGGCGTAGTCTTTGATGACTTGATCCAAATGTTCCCGCAGCCAGGTGTCAGTGTCGATTTTCATTTTCGTTATTTTTTTCATCTTCGAAGTGTCCTTAATAAATATATTACAGATCCCACGCCGCGTCAATTATTGGTTCATCCATCGCACAGCGCGCTTTTAGCTTCTTAAAAATTGTTTATCCAAAAATTTTTCCGACATCTCGATAACCGTGGGCCGGCCGTGCGGGCAGGTGAAAGGGTCGCGGCATTTGATCAATTGATCCCGCTGAAATTCCGCCTTTTCTTTGTTGAGATAATCTCCGGCCATCACCGATGAGCGGCAGGCGCGGCGGGCGATCGTTTCATGGTCGCAGTGAGCAATATTCTCTCCCGCTAAAAGATAGCGCACCGCCGGCTCAGGGTTTTTTAAAAGCACGGGATAGGTATGAATGGCAATCGTCTCTTGGTCAAATAGCGTCGATGAAAATCCCATTTCTTCGAGCCGCCCCTTGGCTTCTTCCCAGGCCACCACTTCCGGCAGCGAGAGCTGCACCGTTATCGGACTCAAAAGATGCTGGACTTCGACGGTGCCTTTTTCCATCTGCAGCATCAGCTGTTCAAAGGCAATGCGCTCCTGCGCGGCGTGCTGATCCACGACAAAGAGCGATTTGTCACATTCAAATAATAAAAATTTATTCATAAATGATCCAATAAACCGCCCGCGGCTGAGTTTGGATTGGAGATTTTCTTGGCTAGTGCCAAAAAGAATTTGTTGGGTTTCTTGGATGCGTTGTCCCCGCTGCATGGTTTGGGGAAACGCATACTGGTCGCTGGAGGGGAGACCTGCCTCCGAGATTTCCGGCTGGGGCGGGGAATCAAAAGCGGTTGCCGCGCCATAGGAACGAATCAGGGCCTGTTCGATAATATTTTTCCGCGGGATATTGTTACCTAGCCACGCTGTGACCTCTTTGGCCTGCCCGGATGTCATGAGCAGCTGTTCGCACATCTGCCGCAGCATGCTGCATAAAATATGCTCGTTTTTGATTTTGACCTCGCGTTTGGTCGGATGGATATTGACGTCCACGTGTTCCGATGGGAGATCAATAAAGACGGCAAAAAAAGGAAACGTGCGCGGCGGGAAAACGAGCTGATAAATTTGGTTCACGTGGTAGCTTATACTTTTGTTGGCCACAGGCCGGTTGTTGATAAAAATAAACTGCATATCGCGCTGCGGGCGCTTAATGTTAATGTCTCCCAAGAGGACATGAATCGCAATCGCATTTTCTTCGTTGGTATGTTGTGCTTCCATAAGATGTTTTTCATCCAAATGGAGTGTTTTGGCGATGCGGTTTAACTGCGAATCCACCGGTGGGAGATCTAATAAATTTTTTCCTTGGTGCGTTGTGCAAAAACGGAAAGCTGGATACAGCAGGGTGTAGGGAATAATTGTATTGAGAATTTGATTGAGCTCGGTAGTGTTAGATTTTAAGAATTTTCGGCGGGCCGGCGTGTTAAAGAAAAGTTCACGCACGGCAATCTCGGTGCCGATGGCCATAGTTACCGGCTTCAAATTGATTTTTTTGTCCGCCTGTCGTCCGGTAGGCAGGCCGCCGCGCAGATGAATTTCCCAGCCTGTATCTTGCTGCGCCGTGCGGCTGCGCAGCGTGACGTCCGCAATGGCAGCAATGCTGTACAACGCCTCACCGCGGAATCCTAGTGATTGGATATGATCCAAATCCTGTGCGCCGGCAATCTTGCTGGTGGCGTGGCGTAAAAAGATTTTTTCCAGATCATCCTTATCAATCCCGCTGCCAGTATCTTTGATACGAATGAGGGTCTTGCCGGCTTCCTCAAGATGGATTTCGATTGTATCGGCCTTGGCGTCGAGAGAATTTTCCAAAAGTTCTTTCACCGCCGAGGCCGGGCGCTCGATCACTTCGCCGGCGGCGATTTTGCTGATGACATCATCGGGTAATAAATGGACTTTGGACATAGGTAAATATCAAAAATTAAAAATCAAATATCAAAAATAAAGTAATTTTGCGGTGTATATTTGATTTTTTATTTTTGATATTTGATTTTATTTTTCATTTCCTGTATTGTATTCAACGCCTGCAGCGGCGTCAAATGATTAATATCCATCGCTTCCAGGACGGATTTAATTTCTTCCCATATTTTATTATCGGCGATTGAAAATAAACTCAATTGTTTCTCTCCTGATTTTTTAGGCAGTATGCGCTCGCGCAAATTGTTATTGAGCTCCAATTGTGTGAGAATCTGCCGGGAACGGTTGATCACGTCCTTTGGGATACCGGCAAGCTTGGCCACATAAATGCCGTAACTGTCATCCGTCGAGCCTGGGACAATTTTGTGCAGAAAAATAATTTCGTCCTTCCATTCCTTCACGGCCACGTTGTAATTTTTGACACCGGGAAATTGTTCGGCTAAGGTGGTCAATTCGTGGTAATGCGTGGCAAAGAGGGTGCGCGTTTTGGTCTTTTGAAAATGTTCGGCCAGCGCCCAGGCGAGGCTTAAACCGTCAAAGGTGCTGGTGCCGCGGCCGATCTCATCTAAAATGACCAAACTGCGCGGCGAGAGGTTATTTAAAATATCCGCGGTCTCGCTCATCTCGACCATAAAAGTGCTCTGGCCGCGCGCGATATCATCGTGCGCGCCGATCCGGGTAAAAATTTTATCCACCACTCCGATGCGCGCGCTCGCCGCCGGGATATAGCTTCCGATTTGCGCCAAGATGACCAAAATCGCGGTTTGGCGGATGTACGTGGATTTTCCCGCCATATTCGGTCCGGTTAAAATGATCAAATGGCTGTCGCCGCAATTGAGCCATGTGTCGTTGGGGACAAAATTTTCCGCTGCTCTTTGCTCCACCACTGGATGACGGCCTTCCTTAATATCCAGCAGCGTATCATCGGCGATCTGCGGGGCGATATATTGAGGCGACTGGGCCAGGATCGCTAACGCATAGAGCGCATCAAGCGTGGCGAGGGCCTGCGCGAAATGGTGCAGCGCCGCCGACTGATCCAAAATTTCTTTTTGAACGTTCAGCAAAAGTTCGTTTTCAATCTTAAAAATTTTTTCCTGGGCGGTTAAAATTTTTTCTTCGTATTCCTTCAGTTCGGGCGTGATATAGCGCTCCCCGTTGACGAGGGTCTGCTTGCGGATGTAATCCGCCGGCACAAGATTTTTGTTGGCATTGGTGATTTCAATATAATAGCCAAAAATTTTATTGAACCCAATTTTGAGCGAGTTGATGCGGGTGCGTTGGATTTCTCGTTCTTGCAGTTTCTGCAGCCATTGATGGCCGTTGCGCTGGATATCGCGCAGGCTGTCGAGTTCGGCATGACAGCCTTTTTGAATAACCTTGCCTTCGTAATTCGCCAAGGGGATATCGGGGTTGATTGTGCGCTCCAGAAAGGCGCGCAACTGCGGAATGTCCGCGATGTCAAATAATGGATTTTTGCCGATGAGCGGTTGAATAATTTTTTGTAAAACCGGCAGGCGCGTTAGGGTGTTACGCACCGCCAAGATATCCTTGGGGCTTAAATAACCGCAGCTCAAGCGGGAGATGTTTTTTTCGATATCGGGCAGGTGGTTTAAGTTGATTTTCAGGATTTGTAGAATGGGCGCGTTTTCTTTAAGCAGGCGCACGGCTGCTTGGCGCTCTAGAATGGCAGAGGAGTTTTTTAAAGGATGATAAAGCCAAAAACGCAATTTGCGTTTTCCCAGCGGGGTGAGGGTGAAGTTGATTGTTTTAAGCAGGGTTTCCAATTCCAGACCATGCTGCGCCGCCGGAGAAATAAAGACAAAATCCTCATCCGAATAAAGGCTGATTTTGTCAATATGGCGCAGGGGCTGTTTATTCATCTGCTTCAAATATTCCAAGAGCGCGCCAGCGCTGGCAATCGCGGATGGCAAATCATCGATCCCGAAGCCTTTGAGATTATGCAGGCCAAAATGCTCGCACAAAGATTTCTGCGCGATGTCAGGATTGAAACACCAATCGTCCTGCGGACTGAGGGTTATATTTTTGAAACGCAGGATAGGGTGCTTGAACATCTCCCGCATCGTGTCCTCTTGGCTCGATGGAAAAATGCATTCATAAACGGCAAGCTTCGCGAGCAATTCGATAATGCGCTGCGGGCTCGTATGCTGGTTGGTTTGGATGGTTCCGGTGGCTGGATCGATAAAAGCAATTCCGATGGTCTTGGCGTTTGGGCTAAGACAGCACACATAGCGCGGCTCAGCGCTGTTTTCATCCAAAAAAGTTCCAGAGGTGATGATGCGGATGACGTCACGCTGCACAATTCCCTTGGCCAGCGCCGGGTCTTCCATTTGTTCGCAGATGGCGATTTTTTTTCCGGCCTTGATGAGTTTGGCAATATAATTGTCCGCGGCATGATAAGGGATCCCGCACATAGGGATTTTTCCAGAAGGTTCTTTTCCCCGGGAGGTGAGGACAAGATCTAAAATGGCAGAGGCCTCCTTAGCGTCCTCAAAAAACATTTCATAAAAATCTCCCAGACGGAAAAAAAGGATGCAGTCCTGGTGCTTGGCTTTAATGGCATGGTACTGCTTGAGCATCGGCGTGGCAGCGGAATCGATAAAATTAGGCGGAGAATTGGCAGTAATTTGCATAGGTAAAAAATTCAATATCCAAAATTTTCATTGTACTTGTTAGATTTATAGCATAAATTTTAAGATTGGGGAATAAAAGTTTACACGGCGGGGGACACGTGTATACTTAAGGCAATGACACGCTTATTTTGCCCCTGACCTTGCGGCAGGCATGGGGAGGTGCTATAATTTTTACGGTTTCTATATGTTCAATTGGAATATTAAAAGTTTGATTATTGACCTTTGTAGAACCAAAAGAATTGAGGTAGTCAATATTGGCCTTTGTCTCCTCAATGATAAATTCAAATTTTTTTCTTTAGTTGTACAAAGGCCCATAATCAACCATTCATCGAGGGTCATATGCAGAAATTTCGTTTGGCATTTGGTTTTGTCCTGGGAATAGCAATTTTTTTTCTTTCCTGCCTTTTATTAGTTCTGCCAGCCCAGGCGACGGATTTCCCCGGTACTTCGCAATTTTTAATCGATCAGGGAAAACAGCATTATCAAAAAGGTGATTTAGCTTCCGCGCTGCATGAATTCAGCAAGGCGATCTTGGTCGATCCCGGCAATGCGGCGGCGAAGGATTATTTAGGGAAGATGGGATTCACAGATGGGATGTACGGTCATCGGCCGAGCCCTTTGGCGCGTTCGGCCGCGCTAGCTCAAGAGGTGAAAGTTTTTAAGGATAAATGGGCCGATGCCGAGAAAACAAATGAAATGACAGCCGTAAAGCTTAGGCAAACGCAGGAAGAGCGCGACACTTTGTGCCTTTCTCTGGAAGAGAAAAAAAGCGAATTGCATCAGATGAATGATGAGCTCATTATGGCGCAGAAAAATTTTCAGCAAGACAATCTCGCGGCGCGCCAGCGTACGCGGGATTTACAAGCCAGGGCGGCTTTACGGGAAGAAGAGATTGCCTTTTTAGAGCGATTTACGGACAAACACAAAAAACTGGTCAATGAAAAAGAAGATGCCCTTTCTAAAAAGGATCGGGAAATTCAAGAGCTCAACGAACGGATGCAATTGGCAAAACTGGCCTCGCTCGATGATGCTTTTAACTCGCAGGATCAGCTGCTCAGGCAAAGAAGTGAATATCAAACGGCGGTTCTGGATTTAAACGCGCGAATCAAGCATCTCCAAAAGGAATATGCGGCGACGCAGGATAGGCATTTAAAAACTGTTTCGAATTTACAGGCCGCCATCAGCGCGAAAGAGAATGAGTTAGTAAAAACTAAAAACCAGTTGACAGAAATGCAGTTGGCGTATGTTCCTAAAATCAGTGAGCCGCCAGAGGAAAGTGCGGCCGTGGAATCTGCCGCGGTGGTTTTAGATCAAAAGATTGCGCTTTTAAAGCAGCGTGATAAAGATATCGCACAGCTCAAGGAAAGGCTCGTTGAGGCCCGCCGGCAGATCGCCGCGCTTCAAAAAAGTCCTCAGCCGGGCCATGAACCAGAAATTGCAAGTTTGAAAAAACAAGTCGAGCACATGCGCGCGCAATTAAAGCAAAGGGCCGACTCTTTGGAAAACGAACAGGGCGATTTTGTGATTCTCAAAGAACGCCTGCAGGATGCCCAAGAGCAGCTGGGCATCGTCAAGACGATGGTGCGTGAAAAAGAAACCGAGATCAAAGAACTTCAGGATCAGATCAGTCAGGTCCGCAGTCAATGCAAGTAAACCCCGTAAAGAAATGAATCCTCATGGCGATCACCCGTGCGGAAGTTCTGGAAACCCTCAAATTATTTTTAGAAGATAAAGTTCCGCAAGAAAGAGTCTATGAATGGGCATTGGCGAAAGTCGTGGCCAAAGATTACGACAGCGCTGCCAATAACGATCTGCTTCTTCATGAGACGATGCAGGCGCTTATCGATATCAATCGCGGCGATTTGGAATTTGTCCCTACCCGCAAAGATTTAGAATATTATTTTTTGTGTTTGTCCGGCCAAAAGCCATTTGTCTCTTTTTCAGTCCGCCGGCAAGAAATTAAAAAACGCTCGCAGCAGCAACAGATTCAGAAACTTAAAGCGGTTCCAACCGCGCTTAAGGCTTCTTTGACCCAGCGCTGGTTAAGTATCGACAAAAAGATTTTTTGCGCTGTCGCCAAAATTTATGTGTCGCTTTTTGCCATTGTTTCTTTGGCGGTGAATGTCCTGGGAATTTTCAGGCCGGAACTTTTCCGCCCGGACCACCGGGTGGATCACCTGCAGGCCTTTGCGGAATCCCTGCCGCATTTGCTTTATGCTGCTTTGCTTCTTTTGCCACGGAGAATTTTAACGAGGGGGATTTTATTTTATATAACTTTAGGTGTATTCTTTGCGGCAATGATTTTTTATTGGTATGTTATCATCGTCCTGGTTGCGCGTTTTGATCTTAACATATTTTTGTTTATGCTTTTTGCTCCGTTTGCCGGTTTTCCAGCCTTGTTGGCGGTGTGGCTATTGTGGAAAGAGAAAAAAGATTCGCTCAAACTATGAAGCGTATATATGGGGGACTGTTTTTATCCGCAGTTATTGTTATTATGTTCTTTCCTTATAAAAATAATCCGTCCGCTCCGCAAGAAAATTTTACAGAACAGCGCCAGCGCATGGTGGAAGAGCAGATGATCCGTAGGGGCATCACGGACCCGCAGGTGATTGAAACCATGCGTCGGGTAGAGCGGCATCTTTTTGTCGCGGCCGATGTGCGTCACGCGGCTTACGCAGATCATCCGCTCGGCATCGGGCACAATCAAACTATTTCTCAGCCGTATATTGTGGCATATATGACCCAGGCCGCTCGGCTCACCGGCGATGAAAAAGTTTTGGAGATCGGCACCGGCTCGGGTTATCAGGCCGCGGTTTTGGGGGAGCTGGCCAGGGAAGTTTATACTGTTGAAATTATTCAGGCCCTGGCGGAGGGGGCCGCACAGCGGCTGCGGCAATTGGGTTATAAAAATATTTTTGTTAAGCACGGCGACGGCTATCAGGGATGGGAAGAGCACGCCCCTTTTGATGTGATTATTGTTACCGCGGCCCCGGATGACATTCCTGATAAGTTGGTGAGTCAGCTTAAAGTCGGTGGGCGCATGGTTATTCCGATAGGGTCAATTTATCAAGAGCTGTATGTGATTCGCAAAACCGCAGCGGGAATTGAAAAACAGAGCCTGCTTCCGGTCCGCTTTGTCCCAATGATTGAAAAAGAAAAAAAGTGATCCTTCCTGCTCATTTTGCGTTGAGAAGTTAATATTAATTTTTTTTATTTTTCTCTTTCCAGACGAGTTTTTTGTGAGTATGATAAAATTTATCAATTTCATTTTCATTAACCTTTATTGACCTTTGTAGAACCAAAAGAATTGAGGTAGTCAATATTGGCCTTTGT
>CAYHTV010000059.1:0-12231 GCA_964359575.1 uncultured Planctomycetales bacterium | reverse complement strand
GCAAGAATATTGACTACCTTAATGCTATTGGTTAAGAAAAAGTCAATAAGGTTCATTGATTTGAATGATTTGAAAGAGAAATTTCTTGACTTTGATTTCGGGCTATGTTAATTTGAAATCCTGGAAAAAGGAGGATGTAATGCGTAAAACACAGGCGATCTTCAGTTCAATTTTAATTGTATTTTTAAGTTTAGCATTAAGCGGCTGCACCGTTATTTTTCAAAAAGGGCGGCGTACCGATGTTGAAAAAATAACTCAGTTAAAAAGCCAATTGTCAGACAAAGATACTCAGCTCAGTGAATTGGAGCGGGCCAAACAAGAATTGGAAGATCGTCTTAGAAAAGAGATTGAAGGTAAACAAGCCCGGGTGGATATGACGGACCGGGGGTTGGTGGTCACATTTGTATCAGAGGTGTTATTCGATTCCGGAAAGGCTAAACTGCGTTCTGATTCCCTGGGAAAACTTGCTAAGGTGACTGGTGTTTTAAATACAACCGTCAGAGAGCTCAATATTGGCATTGAAGGTCACACGGATAATATTCCTATCAAATACTCAGGATGGAAGTCCAATTGGGAGCTTTCGTCAGCCCGCGCGATGAGCGTTTTACACTATATGATTGATGAACAAGGGGTGGAACCCACCCGATTGTCGGCGACCGGATTTGGAGAGTATAAACCTATGGCGGGCAATGAAACGGCCGAAGGACGACAAAAGAACCGTCGAGTAGAAATCGTAATTTTGCCCAAAATTACTAAAGCTGCCGCTGATACAAGCACCGCAGATTCTGAAAATCTGAAATAAGTTTATAAGTTTAAGCGAAGAAAAAACGTGAAAAATTTTATTTTGCCCTTAACTGTTATTGTGATGTGTCTTTCCGGTTTTCTGATGTTTAAGGCGTATCAAACTGAGACGAATGCCCAGAAGGCTTTGGACATGGAACGGTATCAACGGATCAGCGCTGAAGAAAGATTACAGCAGGCGGAAATGAAGATTAACACTCTGCAAGGCGAAATTGATAATTCCCGTTCGAAATTAGAAAAAATTCAGTACGTTTTGCAAGAAGGGCAAACACAGAAAAGTGATTTGGTCTCTCAGATTGACAGTGCCAACCGTGAGAAGGCAGCATTAGAGCAAAGGCTTAAGGAATTAGAAACTGCTGCCAGCGCGGCAAATCAAGTGAGCGAGGCTTCAGATGTTGCCCAGTTAAATCAACCGCAGGCTCAACAAAAGTAGCCCTATGTTAATTTGATTTTTTTGTCTTTATTTTTGGGAGCTTATGGTGATGGGGGATTGTAATATCCCCCATTTTATTTACAGCATAGGAAAGTATGGTGAGACGGGATAAGGAAGATTTGCCTAAGCATGTGGCAATCATTATGGACGGCAATGGCCGCTGGGCGAAAAACCGCAACCTCCCCCGTACGCGCGGGCACATGGAAGGGGTTAAGCGCGTGGAAGAGATTATTGACACGGCTAGCGGGCTCGGCATTAAAGTATTAACGCTGTTTACTTTCTCAACGGAAAATTGGAACAGACCGAAGGCCGAAGTGGCGATTTTAATGCGGACTTTAAGTGAGGTATTGATGCAGAAGGTAAATAAGTTGAATCAAAAGAATATTCGGTTTGAATTGATTGGCCGGGAGATAGGTATTCCTAAAGAAGTTTGGCGGAGCATACATTCCACCATGGAACGCACTAAAAGTAATACCGGCATGATACTAAATATGGCTTTTAATTATGGGTCTAGGCTGGAGATCATTGATGCTGTTAAAAAAATTGTAAAGGCCGTCCAAGAGAGCAAGATGAAAGTGGATGAGATTGACGAAATGGCCATAAGCCAGGCGTTGTACACGCGCGGTCTGCCGGATCCGGATTTATTAATCAGAACCTCCGGCGAAAAGCGGATCAGCAATTTTCTTCTGTGGCAATGTTCTTATGCCGAGTTTTATTTTACGGAAAAATGTTGGCCCGAATTTGACGAGCAGGAATTCAAAAAAGCTATTGAAGATTTTCAAAATCGCGAACGGCGTTATGGAAAAATTGAAGGATCATAAAACTGCTGTGGCTATCTCTAAAGATCGATTGCTAAGTTCAAGCGGTATGGTTTTGCTGACGGTTCTGGCCGTCATCAATCCCTGGGTTTTTATTGTGGTCATTCTGGCTTTGACCATCGGCGGGTTGTATGAATTTTTCTACATGATTAAGAAGAAAGGAGTTCCCATCTACAGTTATGTGGGAATATTTATCGGCGTTCTTATCCCGCTTTCAATTTATTATAGTTTTGAGCTCACCAAAAATTGGGAATTATTATTTATCGTTTTGGCCTTTTTGCTGATATTTCTCTTGCAATTGGGAAGGAATGATAATAGCAATGCGACGATGGGAATTTCAGTCACGTCGTTCGGCATTTTGTATGTTTCTTGGTTTTTCAGTTTTCTGATTAAGATCCGATTTTTATTGCCAGGCGATGAAGGCGTTAAATTATTGGCCTTTATTGTGTTAGTCACCAAAGTTGGCGATATCGGCGCTTTGCTGGTGGGGAGCCGTTTTGGAAAGCATCCCTTGTTTCCCCGCATCAGTCCCAACAAAACGGTGGAAGGAGCGCTGGGAAGTTTTTTCTTTAGTATTGTCGCAGCGGTTTTATGCCGTTCGTGGCTGCCTGAACAGCCTCCGTTTCCGGTGATCCAAGTTGCCCTTATGGGCGCTTTTTTTGGCTGTATGGGGCAGCTGGGTGATATTTACGAATCTTTGATCAAGCGGGATTGCCAAGTGAAGGATTCCGGCAGGCTTCTGCCCGGGATGGGCGGGGTACTGGATGTTATTGACAGTTTATTATTTACCGCGCCGGCCTTTTATCTTTATATGAGTGCGACTCTCAACACTGTCTATAAAATGTAACATATATGGCACGCAAACATGTTGTTATTCTTGGCTCCACCGGATCGATTGGCATAAACACTTTGAGGGTTATTGATCGGTTTCCCAGTCGGTTTAAAGTCATTGGCTTGAGCGCTTACAATAATATTGAGTTGTTGGAGGCACAGATAAAAAAATATCAGCCTGCCTATGCGGCTATCGGAGAAAATGGCGCAAAATATTTTTGCCGTAATTTTCAAAATAAAATAAAAATATTGGATGTCTATCAGGACCTAGAAAGTTTAGTAAGTCTGCCAGCAGTGGATATTGTGGTCATAGGGATGCGGGGCACTGCGGCATTGGGCCCCTTTTTGAAAGCGGCCTGCTGCGGGAAAATAATTGCTCCGGCCAATAAGGAAGCGCTGGTGATGGCCGGGGATATTATTATGCGGAAAGCAAAGCAACATCAGGCGCGGATTATCCCCGTGGACAGCGAACAAAGCGCGATTTTTCAGTGTTTGGAAGGGCAAAAGCGAGAACAATTGAAAAAAGTTTATTTAACTGCTTCCGGCGGGGCTTTATACAATATTGCGTCATCACGATTTGACAGGATGCCATTAAAAAAGATTTTGCATCATCCACGCTGGAAGATGGGCAAAAAAATCACTGTTGATTCGGCTACTCTCATGAATAAAGGTTTTGAAGTGATTGAGGCCACGCGGCTGTTTGGTCTGAAGGCGCATGAGATTGAGGTTGTCATCCATCCGGAAGCGATTATTCATTCGATGGTCGGGTTTAAGGATGGTTCGATCCTCGCGCAGTTAGGGGTGACGGACATGCGGCTTCCTATTCAATACGCTTTAACGTATCCGTACCGCTGGGAGTCAGGTTTGACGCAAATTGATTTTTTACAATTGAAAAGACTGACTTTTAAAAAGCCGGATTACAAAAAGTTTCCAGCCTTGACGCTGGCTTTTGAGGTGGCGCGGCAAGGGGGAACGCTGCCGGCGGTTCTCAACGCGGCTGATGAAGAAGCCGTGGATGCTTTTCTAAATGGGAAGTTGAAATTCTCCCGAATTTATCACGTTGTAGAAAAAGTTATTAAAAATCATAAAGGCATTCAGCACCCTGATCTTAAAAATATTTTATCAGCTGATGCCTGGGCCCGCGAAGAAGCGAAGCGGTATATTGACAATTAGAGAAAGGTTATAGGGGAATATGGATATTGCCATTTTACATTTTTTGAAGAATATAGGAATTTTTACCGCAGTGTTAAGCGTTTTGATCATTGTTCACGAATGGGGGCATTTTATTACGGCCCGCAAGTTGAGGGTGAAAGTTGAACGTTTTGCTTTAGGTTTCGGTCCCAGATTGTTTTCGTGGGTCTATGATGGAACGGAGTTTTCCCTGTGCCTGATTCCGTTAGGCGGGTATGTGAAGATGGCAGGAGATGAGCGCGCCAATTATCATGGCGCGCCGGATGAATTTTTTTCAAAATCCGTTGGCCAGCGGGCTTTGATTGTTCTTAATGGCCCAGTTGTTAATTTTATTTTGGCCTACATTTGTTTGTGCTTTGTGTTTATGCTGGGGTATCCTGACTTAGCGCCGAAAATTGGAAAAGTTTTAGAAGATTATCCAGCGCAGGCCGCCGGCCTTCAGCCCGGTGATAAAATTGTGCGTATTGACTCGCAGGCTGTTGAAACCTGGACGGAAGTACAAAGGAATATTGCAGAATCAAAAAGCGACACGATCACCTTTGTGATCTTGCGCAATAACGAGGAAATCGAGAAAATCATCCGCCCAAAAGTTGAAAATCGAAAGAACATTTTTGGCCAGAAAAAAACGATTCCCACCGTAGGCGTTGTCCCGCAGGAAGAAATTGTGGTCTTTAAATATCCTTTTGGGGAAGCCCTGGTGCGTGCCTACCAGAAGCTCGCCGAGGTCACGGTCATGACTTACAAGTCGATTTATTATATGATGACTGGGTCTATGTCCGCCAAAGAGTCGGTCACCGGGCCTATAGGAATATTTTATATCGTCAAAGCTGCCGCGGATATGGGATTTTCGCATTTGTTATACATCGTTGGGATTATCAGCGCGAGCTTGGCCATTTTTAATTTATTGCCGGTTATTCCGCTCGATGGAGGGCATTTGTTTCTTCTCGCCATTGAGAAAATTCGCGGGAAAGCCTTGCCGGAAAAAGTTGACGATGCGATTGCCCGGGTAGGTTTTAGCCTTATCATTTGTTTAGCACTTTTTGTGTTTTATAGCGATTTTGCGCGGTTTGGTTGGATTGAAAAAATACTTAACGTCTGGCGGTAGATAGAAATTAACACGAGAGGGAAATGATTATGGATATGGATAAAGATCTGCGTTCGCAAATCCATCAGTACCTCATTCAAAAAACCGATTTTCTTCAGGTGAAGGATCGGCTCAGCGAGGATCAATTGCGGGTTTTTGTTGACCGGGCCATCAGCGAATTATGCAGAGAATTGAATATTGTGCTCACGGCGGAAAGCCGCATTGGGCTGATCCGCGAATTGGTGAGCGCGGTGATCAGTCTTGGGCCGTTGCGGCCTTTCATGGAAGATAGAACGATTTCGGAAATTATGGTCAACGGCGCCGGTGCCGTTTATATTCAAAAGAGCGGAAAAATTGAATTGACCAAAATTCGCTTCAATGATAATCAGCATTTGAGCCATACTGTTCAGAAAATTTTGGCCGCATCGGGATCGAATAAGCGGGTGGATGAATCATCGCCGTATGTGGATTTTTCGCTGCCGGACGGATCGCGCGTGAATGTGATACTGCCGCCGTGTTCTTTGGTTGGGCCGGCGGTGACGATTCGAAAATTTTCTTTGGATATTGCCACCATTGATGATCTGCTGAAATTAGGGATGCTTGATAAGAAAATGGCAACGCTTTTGATTGGGGCCATGAAGGCCAAGCTCAATATTGTCTTTTGCGGTTCCACCGGAACCGGTAAAACCACAGCGTTAAATGTTCTCTCGAGGCATATTCCAGAGGAGGAGCGTATCATTACTATCGAGGATACGCCAGAGTTGCGCTTGATGCAAAGGCACGTGGTAACGCTGCAGTCTAAGCCGGCGAACATTGAAGGAAAGGGATTTATTAGCATCCGTGATTTATTTGTGAATTCCCTGCGCATGCGGCCCGATCGCATTATCATCGGTGAGGTTCGCGGGGAGGAAATGTTGGACTTGATCCAAGCGATCAGCAGCGGCCATTCGGGATCGTTGGCGATTGTGCATGCGGATTCACCGGAAGATTGTTTTAGCCGCATGGTGATGATGACGCTTATGACCGGAATCCGTTTGAGTACCGAGGAAATCAAGCGCCAGATTGCCAATGCCATTGACTTGATTGTTTATATTGAATTATTTCAGGATGGAAAGCGGCGCATCGCTAACATAACAGATATTTATTATGACGATGATAAGGACAAAGTAATCCTTACGGATATTTTTAAGTTTGAAGAAGAGCGCCGCACGGAAAAAGAAATTATCGGCCGCTGGACATTGAACACGCGCAAGCCCGAATTTTTAAAAAAATTCATTAAGCGCAGCGTCCTTTTGCCGGACGGATTTTTTGTTTAAGAGAGATTAACTTATGCGCTGGTCGCAATATTATCTTCCCACAATGAAAGAGATTCCCTTGGGCACTGAGGCCATAAGCCATCAGTTATTGTTGCGCGCCGGGCTAGTGCACATGCTGACCTCAGGCGTTTATTCGTATTTGCCCTTCGGTTATCGGGTCCTCAAGCGGATCGAAACAATCATCAGGGAAGAAATGAACGCAATCGGCGCACAGGAGTTATTTTTGCCGTGCCTGCAGCCCATTGAGCTTTGGCAAAAGACTGGCCGTGATCAAACCATGAAGGATGTCATGATCCGTTTTGAAGACAAGCGCGGCCGCAAAATGTGTTTAGGCCCGACGCATGAAGAAGTGATCACCGATTTAGTCAAGGATCATGTGCATTCGTACCGGCAGCTGCCAGTTGTGCTTTATCAGATCCAGACGAAATTCCGCGATGAAATTCGCACCCGTTTTGGCATTGTGCGCGCCTGTGAATTTATTATGAAGGATGCCTACAGTTTTGATCGTGATAAAACAGGGTTGGAAAGGAATTATCGGTTAATGTACGGGGCATATGAAAAAATATTTCAGCGCTGTGGTTTGGAGACCGCCATTATCACCGCGGACTCGGGGGCGATGGGGGGAGATGTTTCGCATGAATTTATGGTGCCGGCGATGATTGGTGAAGACGTCATTATGCGCTGTCCTTCTTGTCATGCGGTCAGTGGTACCAACGAACAGCATGTGGAAGACAAACTCTGCTCGCAATGCCATAAAGGAAAATTGGAAAAGCAAGTTGCCATTGAGCTGGGGCATATTTTTCAATTGGGAACGAAGTATAGCCAAGCCCAAGGGGCGGTCTTCCTCGATGAGCATGGCAAGCAGCAGCCGATCATCATGGGCTGTTATGGGATTGGGGTAAGCCGCCTGATCTCCGCTGTGATTGAGAAGAATCACGATGGCGCGGGTATTGTTTGGCCGCTCGCGGTCGCCCCTTTTACCGTAGAAATTTTACCGGTGCAGATTTTAGAAAAAGAAATTATGGACTTGGCAAATGCCTATTATCAAGATTTTCAGAAAGCGGGATGGGAGGTTATTATGGATGACCGCGAGGAAAGCGCGGGCCGGAAATTTAATGATGCGGATCTCATCGGAATTCCTTGGCGGGTGACTATTGGAAAGCGTAACCTGGCCGCAGGCAAAGTTGAATTAAAAAATCGCCGCACCAGCGAAATCGTGCTGGTCGCGAAAGAGCAAGTTCAAAAAATGTTGCAAGAAGTCTTTCTATAGAAAAAGATTTGCTGCGCTATGGCGACACGAGAGGAAATTGAATTTAAAATAACTGATTTGCTAAAGCCATTTTTACAAGAATTCAATTTGGTTTTAGTTGATCTAACCGTTAAGCGTCGTCCCAGAGATTATGACATTGAAGTTATCCTTGATCGGCCGGCGGGCGGTATCACTCTGGATGAATGTGTTTTAGTGAACAAGCTTTTGCGGGAACGATTAGAAGCTGAAAATTCCATGAGCGAAGATTATATTCTGGAAGTTTCTTCACCCGGATTGGATCGGCCTTTAAAAACTCCGCAGGATTTTTTGCGGGTGACGAACCGGATGGTGCGCTTTTATTTGACGGCACCGGTTCATAATAAATTAGAGCAGGTGGGATTGGTCAGCAAAGCTGACGCGGCAAACGTGATGATTATATCCGATTGCGGCGAGGTGACGATTCCTTTGAATACCATTAATAAGGCAGTGCAAATCATCAATGATTAAATCAATGAATTGACGAAGGAAGGATGAAATTATGGAAAGTGAATTATTAGGAATTCTCGAGCAATTAGAACGCGATAAAGGAATCAATAAAGAAATATTGATCCAGGCCGTTGAATCAGCGGTTGCTTCGGCCGCCAAGAAGATTTGGACAATCGGGAAGGACGAAGATGTCCGTGTTGTTTTAAATCGTAAGACAGGTAAGTTAATTGCCTATGCGGGTGATCAGGAAATCCGTTCCAGCGAGTTTGGCCGTATTGCCGCGCAGACTGCTAAGCAAGTTGTGGTTCAAAAAATCCGGGAAGCCGAAAAGGACGTGATTTTTAGTGAGTACCAAGTACGGGTGGGGCAAATCATCAGCGGCAGTGTTTATCGGTTTGAAAAGGGGAACATTATTGTCGATTTAGGCAAGACAGAAGCTTTTATCCCGCGCAGCGAGCAGTCCAAACGCGAGGAATTCCGTCAAGGGGATCGCATCCGTGCCTACATCCTTGATGTGAAGCGCGAAAACAAGGGGCCGCAGGTCATCCTTTCCCGGGCTAATCCAAATTTTATACGCCGTTTATTTGAATTGGAAGTTCCTGAAATTTATGAAGGAATCGTAGAAGTCAAATCGATTTCCCGCACCGTTGGGGAAAGAACCAAAATCGCGGTATATTCAAAGGATGATAAAGTGGACTGCGTAGGGGCATGTGTCGGAATGCGGGGGTCCCGAGTCAAAAATATTGTTTCGGAGATTCAAGGAGAAAAGATCGATATCGTCCGCTATTCTTCTGATATTAAGGAATATATCCAGGCCGCTCTATCGCCGGCTGAGATTTCGCAGATTCAGGTGAACCATGAGGATAAGAAAGCGAATATTATCGTTGCGGATGATCAGTTGTCATTGGCGATTGGCCGGCATGGCCAGAATGTGCGTTTGGCGAGTGAACTCGTTGGCTGGGGATTGGACATCTATTCCGCTGTCCAATGGCAGGAAAAATTGGCAGAAGCCGAGGCGGAAGAAGGGAATGGAGGAGAAACTAAGGAAGAAACAAAACCCACGGCGGCGAAAAAAACGGAAACTCTGCCGCATACCCCCACGCTGGCAGACTTAAGCGGCATCGGTGATAAGATTGTTCAAGCACTTCAGGAGGCAGGTTTCGACAATCTTGAGAAAGTAGCTCAGGCCAACGTCGACAATTTGACACAGGTGAAAGGTTTGGGTAAAATCAAGGCAGCCAAACTTATTAAAGAAGCTAAAAAAATTATTGCAGGATAATAATTAGAAAGAAGTTTTTTTATGCGCGTTACTGATTTAGCAAAAGAGTTAAATACAACGGATTTGGCTGTTTTAGCCAAGTTGAAAGCTCTTAAACTCAAAGCCAAAGGCGGCGAGCAAGAATTGAATTCTGTGGTGTTGAGTGTTATTAAGAGCGAGCATAAGAAAAATCCAAAAGATTTTCCGCCAGATCCTTTGACTAAAGCGGCTGCTAAAGAAATAAAAGTTAAGGAAGAAGAGCCTAAAAGAATAAAGATTGAAACCAAGACTATTAAAAAAGCAGAGTCAAAGGCAGCGATCCAAAAAACTGTTAAGGAAAAAACGGAAAAATCAGAGAGAGACAAGAAAGGAATTGCAAAAAAAATCACTCCACCAAAGCCAGTACCGTTGCAACTAAATAATATTGGGAGAAATTTATCAGTGGTAAACGGTACCAGTGCCCCTCATCTTGATAAGAAGATAGTTGCAGGGGCACTAGAGGTATCTCAAAGGATTGAGAAGAAATCAGCATCCGCCGCGCCCAAAATTGCTGAAACGAAAATTTCCTCCCCGTCCGCCCCAGTGGTCAAGGTTAGTGAATCACCGCAAGTAGTCAAAGCATCTGAGCCGATCAAGCCAAAAGCAAAAATTAGCACCGAACCATTTGTAATGCTCAAACCGCTTGCAAAAAGGAAGAAAAGATCAACGGATCGCGATTTTTCAGCGAGGACCCCATTGGCTGATTCTTCGGTGGCCGCCGATGCCGCGGTCCCTGCCGGTGAAAATTTAATGAGCTCAACGGAAGAATCCAAGATGCAATTGTCCGAGAAGACCGCTCAAGTCGCCGAAGATACTTCCAAATTTCCCGAAATCGAAGTGAATGTCCCCATTACTATTAAGGATTTAGCGGTGCGTTTGCAGCAAAAACCCAGCGTGCTGTTAACGAAACTCATGCAGATGGGGATGCTGGCCCATATTAATCAAAGTTTAGGGGAAGATATTGTTCGAAAACTCGCAACCGAATTTGGATTTAATATTGCCAAAGTTAAAACTCAAGAACAGCAGTTGATTGAATCTCACGAAGTCGAAGAGCATAATCCCGAATTATTGAAAGTCAGGGCACCCGTTGTCACTTTTATGGGCCATGTGGATCATGGAAAGACATCCTTGCTGGATAAAATACGAAAAAGTAAAATTGCCGATTCTGAGCACGGTGGGATAACGCAGCACATCGCAGCGTATTCAGTCCAACTGCCGAAGGGAAAAATCACTTTTCTTGATACGCCGGGTCATGAGGCTTTTACTGCAATGCGCGCCCGGGGTGCCCACATTACGGATATTGTAGTTTTGGTTATTGCGGCGGACGAGGGTATCATGCCGCAAACGGAGGAAGCCTTAGATCATGCCCGGGCTGCCGAGGTCCCAATCGTTATCGCTCTAAATAAGATCGATAAAAAGAGTGCGGATGTGGAGCGTGTCAAGAAACAGCTTATGGAGAAGGGGTTAACTCCGGAAGAATGGGGAGGAAAAACGATCGCGGTGGGTGTTTCTGCGCTGACCGGTGAAGGAATTGACAATTTATTGGAGATGATTTTGCTTGAGGCAGAGCTTTTGGAGCTTAAGGCCAATCCTGATAAGAATGCTTCGGGTATCGTTGTCGAAGCGCAATTGAGCCGTGGTCGAGGCGCCGTGGCGGATTTTATCGTGCAAAGCGGAACCTTGCATGAGGGAGATGCTATTGTTGTGGGGCCTTACTATGGAAAAATTAAGGCAATGTTCGATGACCATGACCGGCCAGTTAAGGAAGCTGGGCCTTCTATACCGGTTCAGGTGCTAGGTCTGCCTGGTGTTCCGGATGCCGGTGAGGTATTTTATGTTATGGCGGATGAACGCCAGGCCCGTGAGATTGCTTTACGCCGGGAAGAACAAATCAAGAATGTAAAATTGTCGGCAAACCAAAAAATCACGTTAGAAGATCTCTATGCGCAGATTCAAAATGGGAATATTAAAGAATTGAATGTCATTCTAAAGGCTGATGTGCAGGGATCTCTGGAGGCACTGCGGGATTCTCTGGGGAAAATTCCGAACAATGAGGTAAAATTGAAATTCATTCATATTGGCGTGGGAGACATCAATTTATCGGATGTTCTTTTGGCAGTGGCTTCTAACGCGATTATTATGGGATTTCATGTCGGTATCGAGCCCCGGGGCAAGGAAGAATTAGAAAAAAATCCAGTTGATATCCGCCAGTACCGTATTATTTATGATGCGGTGAATGATATCCGTAACGCTTTGGAAGGCCTTCTGGAACCTCAGACCAAAAAGAAATTTGCCGCCCGTGTTGAAATCCGGCAGGTTTTTAAGCTGAGCAAATCCGGCATTGTGGCGGGTTGTTATGTGCAAAAAGGCCGGGTCCAGCGCAAAGATCGGATGGATATTGTCCGTAACGGCGAGGTTATTTTTTCAGGGGTTCTTTCAAGCCTCAAGAGATTTAAGGATGATGTCCGGGACGTTGCCGAAGGTATGGAGTGCGGCATCACGATCAACGGATTTGATAAAATTCAGGCGGGCGATGTTATCGAGACATATGAATTAGAACAAATCACCCGGAAACTATAACTCAAAACGCAAAAGTCAGGAATCAAAGCAAGATATCGAGAAGTATTTTAAAATTTTTTACAGCATAGGAAAGTATAAAACTTTCCTAGTACCTTGTTACCTTAATTTTAGATATATGAGTCATTAGAGGAACAAGGTACTGTAC
>CAYHTV010000058.1:0-12243 GCA_964359575.1 uncultured Planctomycetales bacterium | reverse complement strand
TCATTGAGGAGACAAAGGCCAATATTGACTACCTCAATTTTTTTGGTTCTACAAAAGTCAATAAAAGGAGGCAAAGGTGAAAAATAAAATTTTTAACTTCCTTGTGCTGATTGCCTTTCCGTTGGTTGTGGCCGGTTGTTCAACAACGAGGGGAAATGTTGGGCAAATGTCAGCTTTTGCGGTTCCCTCGCAAGAGGCGCAATGGATCCGGGATGGGCATCCCATTGAGTTTGAAGACGAGCTTTGGTATCCTCAGGATGGGATTGAAATCCTTGTTGATACGGAAGTTGACCGCATGGGTGAATATAAGGGGGTAGATTTTTTTATTGATAAAGCGGATGTGCGTCCTTACAATCGGTTGTATACCAAATTCGATCGCAATAAGTTCCGTTTTTTTGAGAGAAAAAGTAATGATGATTAAAGTCCGCGGATTATTTAAGTCATTTAATGAACATGTGGTCCTGTCTAATGTTAATTTGGAAATTCAGCAGGGTGAAATCCTGGCTATTTTGGGAGAAAGCGGGGCCGGCAAAAGTGTTTTTTTGCAGCATTTGATTGGTTTGTTCCGTCCGGATCAAGGGACCATTGAAATTGACGGCACCGATGTCACGAACCTTTCTCAGCGCAAATGGCTTAAGATGCGTAAAAATATGGGATATTTGTTTCAGCAGGGCGCATTATATGATTTTATGACGGTTTTTCAAAACGTGGCATTTCCATTGCAGGAGCATACACGCCTTCACATGCCAGAGATAAAGCAAAAAGTGAACGATCTGTTGCAAATGGTTGGGCTCAAAGAAGCGGCTGCCAAATACCCATCGGAGTTAAGCGGGGGGATGAAAAAGCGCGCGGCCTTGGCCCGGGCGGTTATTTTGGACTCGAAAATCATCTTTTGTGATGAACCCACCTCAGGGTTGGATCCCATCCGCAGCCGGGATATTTCCGATTTGATTAAGAAGATTTCACAGCAATTGCGGTGCACGACGGTCATCACATCTCATGATGTGCCCAATTCGTTTCGTATCGCGGATCGGCTCGTCGTTTTCCGCGAAGGAAAGATTGTGGCTGCTGGTACTCAAAAGGAATTGACAAACTCGCAGGATCAATTTATCCAGGAATTTATTAAATAGCGGAGAAAATCCTATGGAAAAAAAAGATTTTTTAAAGAAATTATCAGCCGGCCTATTTTTTATTTTCAGCATTATTATGATTGCGGTTGTAATTTTTAAAATTGGCGTTGAAAAAGGCATGACGCAGCCAAGGTTTAAAATGATGGTGCTTTTTCACAATGTCGGCGGATTGAGTCTGGGTGCTCCGGTCACGCTTTCTGGCGTGAATATCGGGACCGTTTACGGTATTGATTTTGCGGATCCGGAGATTGAGGGGCGGGGAGTTAAGGTTACGCTTAATGTGTTTAAGCAATACGAAGCGCAGCTTTATAAAAGCAGTGTTTTCGCCATCAAGACCGAAGGCGTGTTGGGAGAAAAAATTATTGATATATCGATGGATCCGGACTTTCATCGTCCGGATTTGAATGAGCCGGTCATCGGAGTTGATCCGCTGGATGTGCAGGATTTGGCAGAGACATTCGGTGAGGCCGCCCAATCATTGGCGGCGAGCTCGCAGAATCTGAATAGTTTAATAAAAGAATTTAAAAAAATTTCGGGGACAAGTTCGCGATTATTGAACCGCATCGAGCAGCGTATCATTGACGGCAGTCTCTTTAAAGTCTTTTGAAAGGAAGAAGCCATGGACAACGAAGTGTTAGTGGCGAATAATTTTAAAATTAGGACTTACGCGTTTGTCATTCCCGAATGCCTTTGTCGGGAATCCATTAGGCCTCTCTTTGACGAGCGGCATGGATTCCCGCCTTCGCGGGAATGACAGACTCTATATTCAAACGCGAAAGTCCTAACAACATATTCATTAAAGAAGGAAGAAATTATGTTTGTATTGGGAAATTTTTTTATTGCCTTAGCCGATGTTATCGATGTCGTCTTAACAATTTTTTATTGGCTGATTTTGATCCGCGCCTTGCTCAGCTGGGTGAGCCCTGATCCTTTCAATCTAATTGTGCAATTTTTGTACCGGATGACTGACCCGGTGCTTGAACCGATCCGGCGGTTTCTCCCGATGATGGCCATTGATATTTCGCCGATTGTTGCCTTTTTGGGCATTATTTTCTTAAGGTCGTTTCTCGTTGCATCATTGAAGAAAATAGGTTATGGTATGCAGTAATGTTGGAAAAATTCGAAGTACGAATTTTGAGAATCCGAAATAATTTTGAATTTCGAAATTCGAATTTGTTTCGGATTTAGCTATTCGTATTTCGTGCTTTTATGGGCCTTTGTACAACTAAAGAAAAAAATTTGGATTTATCATTGAGGAGACAAAGGCCAATATTGACTACCTCAATTCTTTTGGTTCTACAAAGGTCAATATCAAAGCGAAAGGCCGACTATGTTCGAAAAAATGAAGCAGCTCATGGAATTTAAAAAACAGGCAGAGGAAATTAAGAGGGGACTGGATGCCATGACAACCGAAGTGAATGAAACGCCGGGAATAAAAATTGTCATTACCGGATCGCAGAATATTCGGTCCATTGAGATTGCAGACCACTTGGTGAATTCCGACAATAAAAAGCGGCTGGAAAACGATATTTTGCGCAGCGTGAACGCGGCTATAAAAAAATCGCAGCAGCTCGCCGCCCAAAAGATGAAGGATGTTATGCCCGGGTTGCCGGGGTTTTAATTTTAAACAACGAGGAGGAAATTATGCCGTATGATCAATCATTGGACATGGAATGTTTTAAGGAAACTAAAGAATTCGGGGAAACGCGGATCACTATCGGAGTATTCTGCTATAACAGCGGTGAAAAAAAATTGCAAATTACCCGGGAGAATATGGATAACAACGGGGGGTGGAGATTTACGAAACTCGGGCGTATAACCCAAAAAGAAGTCAAAGAGATCGTCCCTATTATGATGCGGGCGGTAGAAAAAATGCAGTGATCTCCTGATGCGTTGGCTGTCGGCCTTGTTTAATCAAATGCGGGATTATATGAATGGTAAGCGCGATGAGTTTATCCTCGCGCTTATCGTATTTTTAGGGCTGTGTGTGTACGCGCAAAGTTTCGCCGCCGATTTTATTTTGGATGATTATCCCGCCATTCTCGACAACCCTTTTATCAAGCACCTCAATTTTGTGCAGCTCTGGCAGTATGATCCATCGCGTTTTTTAACCAATGTGACCTTTTCTATTAATTATTTCATAGGAGGATTCCACGTCTTTGGTTGGCATTTGGTGAATTTCGTTCTGCACGGTTTATCATCCGGGTTGGTCTATAAAATAACTCTGAGAATATTTCAAGCGCCTCGTTTGAGTCATCATATTCCACGGCAGACTCAAATAAATTTAGCTTTTGTGACCGCGCTGATTTTTCTTCTCCATCCGATTCAAACCCAAGCGGTGATTTATATCGTTCAGCGGGCCATGCTGCTTTCCACATTTTTTTATTTAACCGCTTTTTACTTTTATATTCAGGCGCGGTTGACCCAAAATTTCAAATTTTATTTTTATGCTGTTATGGCCGGTTATCTGGCCATGTTGAGTAAACCCTTGGCGATGACATTACCGCTCGTGGTTGTTGTCTATGAACTTTGTTTTTGGGGCATGGATAAGGCCATAGATCGAAAAAGGCGTCTTGTCTATTTTCTATTATCATTAATGATATGGATTACCCCTGTTGTGCTGCTGGGGATTCCTAAATTAACGGTTCTGGCGGCTCAGGGCTATCAAGCCGCGCCTCCCGTGAGCCAATGGATGACCCGTTTAAGCCTGATCCCGGAATATCTTCGATTAGTGTTTTTTCCGATCGGCCAAAATTTAGATTATGATTACCCTGTGATCACACAGAGCTGGCAAACAGCTCTTCGCTTGACAGCCATCACGATTTTCTTGATAGGAACCGTTGTACGCGCATTGTGGAGAAGAGAGAAGATCATAGCCTTCGGCATTGTTTGGTTTTTTGTGACTTTAAGTCTGGTGATTATTTTTCCTTTGCAGGATTTTATCTTCGAGCATTGGTTGTATCTTTCGGCCTATGGTTTTGCTTTATGTTTCACGATGACAATCTATCGCTTAATTCCTTCTGAGAAATTTATTTTTATAATTTTTTGCTCACTTCTGGGGGCGTATAGTTTTGGGACTTATCAACGGGTTCTCATTTGGAGCGATCCCATCCGGCTTATGCAGGATACGGTTGTAAAGTCGCCCCGTAAGGCGCGCGTTTATAATAATCTGGGATGGGAATTCTTAAAAAGAGGAAAGAGAGAGGCGGCCAAAATAGAATTTCAAAAAGCCCTGACGTTGGACGCGGACTATTTTATTGCTAAAAATAATTTGGCATTTCTTTTTTATGAGGAAAACAACCTCCCGGGAGCTCAACGTCTATTAGAGTCATTAGTCATGGAATATCCTTTTTATGCCGATGCACAGATCAATTTAGGGTATGTCTATCAACGGCTGGGAAAATCCAGTGAGGCGTTTGTTTATTTTCAAAAAGCGCTGCAAAATAATCCGCACAGTTCGGCAGCGTATATTGCCCTTGGAAATATTTATCAAGAACACGCCGATCTGGTGAATGCAAAAGCTGTTTTTCAGCGGGCAGCGTGGCTAAAACCCGAAAATGCGATGATTTATTACAATCTGGGCAACCTGTATTTGAAAGAGGGCAATTTTTATGAAGCGCTTCTGCACTATGATCGCGCGGTTAGAATTCAGCCCCATTTAGCGCAGGCCCACATTAATGCCGGCGGCATTTATTTTTACTTGGGCGATTACAAGTCAGCATTAGACTATTTTCAAAAAGCCGTTCACTATAATCCTAACTTGCCGCAGGGATATTTTAATTTAGCTAATACATTATATGCCTTGGGAAATGTGGAACAGTCCAAGGAAGCTGTTAAAAAGGCGGCTGTTTTATACGAACAGCAAGGGCAGACGGCCATAGCAGAGCGCATCCAGGCTAAACTCAAAGTGTTTGAACCTTATTGACTTTTTCTTAACCAATAGCATTAAGGTAGTCAATATTCTTGCCTCTCTCGTCCGTCTCACGACGGACTCGATAGGCAAGTCGCTTTGTTTTCTGGAAATTATTGCTAATGGTTGTACAAAGCTCAATAATAATAATGTTTTCGAAATTTCATACGACAATATCCTGCGGTATCATCATTGGCGTTCTTGTGGGAGGAACAGCAATATACAGTAACGCCTTGCATGCGCCTTTTCAATTCGATGATTTGCTTCTGATTGTCGAGAATAATTTGATTAAAAGTTTTAACATCATTCCTTGGCTTTTCAGTTATGACCCCTCCCGGTTTTTGACGCATCTCACCTTTGCCATCAATTACCATTTTGGAGGTGTCAATGTCTTTGGTTATCATCTGGTGAATGTTGCTTTGCATTTGCTTGTCACTATAACTTTTTATTTTTTATTGCGGCTGATCTTCCTCAAAGTCAATGAGAGAAAAGAAGAGCTGTCAGAGCCATGGCAGCACGGGATTGCGGCAGGAGCGGTTTTTATCTTTCTTGCTCATCCCATTCAGACGCAAGCCGTTACTTACGTGGCACAGCGTTCGACTCTATTGGCCAGTTTGTGTTATCTTTTAAGCTGTGTTTTCTATATCATTTTTCGAATGAAGAATAGTATGCGCTATTATTTCGCAGCCTTGGTCGTTGCTTTTTTAGGGCTGTTTACCAAACCCATCATTGTCACCCTGCCTTTGGCTTTTCTTTTGTGTGAAATTTCCTTTTTGAATATCGCTAATAAAAAAAACTGGGCAAGAATTTTGGCAGGGCTTGCGCCTTTTTTTTTGATGGCCTTTACCGTCCCGCTCTTGATTATGGTATGGAAGCTGAAGGTCTTGGACATTCACCGTTATTTTGAGATGACTCAGGAAACAACTCAAATCCAACGGCTTGAATATTTATGGACGCAGTTTAATGTGGCGGTAACGTATCTACGGCTGTTTTTTATTCCGCTCAATCAGAATTTAGATTATGACTATCCGATTGCTAAAAGTTTTTGGGATTTTCCAACGTGGTTTTCGTTTTTTATCATTGCGGTCATTTTAATTTTCGCCATAAGAATTTTTGCGCGGCAGAAATTGGTTTCGTTTGGTTTACTGTGGATATTCGTGACGTTGAGCCTGGAATCGAGTGTTTTTCCGATTTCGGATGTGATGAATGAGCACCGGTTGTATTTGCCGATGGCGGGATTTTCGCTTTTTTTATCTGCCGCGTTAGCCAAAATATGCGTTAAACCGCGTATTTATTTCGCGGTTATCTGCGGAGTGGTTTTAACCTTCAGCACTTTAACCTATTTACGCAACCACGTTTGGCAGGATCGTATCGGTTTTCTGATGGATGTAGCAAGAAAATCTCCGCATAAGGCGCGGGTGCACAATAATTTAGGAATTGCTTACGCGGATCAAGGGAACCTCACAGCGGCGGAAGCAGAATATATAACGGCAATTCAACTCAAACCGGATTTTACGAATTCGTATAATAATCTCGCGAACGTTTATTTGCAGCAGGGGCGTGTCGAGGAGGCCATCGAACATTTAAAAACGGCGCTTTTTTGGGATCCCAGTTACGCGGGGGCCTATTACAATTTAGGGAATGTGTATTGGCTGCAAAAGAAATGGGAATTGGCCTATGAGAATTATCAAAAGGCTGTTGAATTTAAGCCGAGCTTTGTCTTGGCCATTGTGGCGCTGGGAAAATATTTTCGTTACAAAGGAGATGAGGAAAGGGCCGAGCTCTATTTTCATTCAGCCCGCCGGATTAATCCAGACGATGCAGGCGCTTATACGAATTTAGGAGATTTATATTTGCTGCGGCGCGACTACCCCAAAGCCATTGCCAATTATAATCAGGCGATTCGCTGCGATCCCCGGCAGGTGACGGTGTATAACAGCTTAGGAAATGTTTACGATATGCTGGGGCAGTATGATTGGGCCGAGCGTATTTATAAGGAAGCGCTTTGGCGGGATCAGGATTTTGCTCATGCGTATTTTAATCTTGCCAATACCCTGCGCAAAAAGGGAAGGTTAGAGGAAGCCGGGCTGATGCTGCAAAAGGCGGCTGAACTTTATTCACAGCAAGGGAATCAGCAAATGGCGGCTGCTTCCCGCCAGCGTTTGGAAAGGCTAAAGCGGGGAGACAAAAAATTTTGATGAGGAGTTTGCCAAGCAGCTTAAAGATATGTTACAATTAAAAATAATAGGACTTACGCGTTTGTCATTCCCGAATGCCTTTTCCGCCTCAGGAGGACGCGGGAATGACAGACTCTATATTCAAGCGCGAAAGTCCCATTGACCTTTGTAGAACCAAAAGAATTGAGGTAGTCAATATTGGCCTTTGTCTCCTCAATGATAAATCCAAATTTTTTTCTTTAGTTGTACAAAGGCCCATAAATAATTTAGAATGAAAAATTTGAAATTAAAAATTGGGTGCCACTCTGTGGCTCCTTAATTTTTTGAGGAGGAATATGGCTCAAGAAGTTTATTTGACCCGTGTTGGTTATGAAAAGCTTAGGGTATCTCTCGAGCGTTTGAAGACGACCGAGCGGCACAAAATTTCCAAGGCTATTGGTGAGGCGCGTTTGCTCGGTGATATTTCCGAGAATGCAGAATACGATGCGGCTAAGGATGCCCAGGCGCACAACGAGGCGAGGATCGCCGAGTTGGAGGCAAAACTCGCGAAGGTAAGGATCATCGAGAACGAAAATATTCCTTCGGACAAAATTTTTATTGGCGCGATTGTTACGTTAAAAGATTTAGAGACTGATGAAAAAGTCCAATATATGATGGTTTCTCCAGAAGAATCGGATTACGAAGAAAATAAACTTTCCATTTTTTCTCCGGTTGGCAAGGGATTGATGGGGCACCAGGAAGGGGAGCAGGTTGCCATCAGCGTTCCTGTCGGCACACTGCGCTATAAAATTCTTAAGATTGAACGGCCCAAATAGCCGCATTCGCTGCTCGCCGAGAGTACCTTGTTACCTTAATTTTAGATATATTAACGTCAGTTCAATATAAGAATTCCTCCCCCTTTATGGGGGAGGCGAGGTGGGGGTGGATAGAAGATGAAAACACTATTTTTCATCACCCTCCCCCAACCCCTCCCATCGAGGGAGGGGAAAAATTATATCGAACTCACGTTATATTAATCATCAGAGGAACAAGGTACTGTGCTGCGGATAAGAAAATGGAAACACGCATCATGAGCGACGAACGGCTGTCTTTTTCCGCAGTGATGCGAAAACCCAAAAGACAATCACCGGTAGAATTCCTAAGAAGACCCGATCGAGCGTTACTTGCAGCCACCAGGCAATTTTGAAATACGTATTGATGTAATAATAGATAAAAATCATTGCTAGGTAGACGACAAGAAAAAGCGGGATAACGGCAAATTCTCGCTGAAAACAACGGCCCCTGCTGAGAATCAGCCCCAAGGCAAGCACTATCCATAAACCATTCCAGTTGTGGCTTTTAATATCTACCCAAAGAAAAGCAAAAATCATTTTTAACCGATACAAATCACTCGGCTGGGCGGCAGAGACGAGTCCGTTGATGAAGGTTTGATTGCCAGGGGAGAAAAAACGATCAAAAAGCAGCGTCGGGATAGAAGTAATAATGCATCCTGCCCACAGCGGCCCCCATAACTTTTTATCGCGCAGATAAAAAATGCTTAAACCGGCCACGATAATCATCGCCAGTCCGCCTTCGTTTTTTGTAAAACTTAAAAAGCCAAGAAAGATTCCAGCTAAGAAGGCCATGGATGTATTTTTCTGCTGGTACGTATTCCACAAGGAGATTATTCCAGCGAGCAGATAGAAAGCAAAGAGGATGTCGCAGTATTGGCTGGTTGCCAGTTGTACAAAATATGGCAAGGTAAGAAGGAGTAAGCCGCCCAGGGTAGCTGCCGCAAATCCGGCGCGGGGTTTAAGTCCGAAAATCAATGCGCCCACCGTTAGCAGGGTGAATAAAACAGAGACAATAAGCGGCCCCGCCGTTGCGGGAGACGACAAAAAAATCCATCCCCAGACGTTGATTAAGGGAAGCAAAAGCGGGTAATGCGGGCTGGAACGCCACATGATAGGATCCAGCATATTTTTCCAGCGCTCCTCACCGGAAAAAATAAATTTCGCTTTGAGATTCCACACCGACCAGGCATCCCACCCGCCCATGGGATAAAGCTGGACATAGATTATGATCGGAACAAAGACCACTCCGAGGAGCCCCATCCATAATAGATCCGCGGGAACCATTTTTCCTTTAAAGAATAAGCTGATCTTATTTCTTTTCGATGCCTGATAATTCTGGATGATCAAAAAGGCAAGCAATAAAACATGGACTGCAATCACCCAGAATTTGTTGAGTTGACCGAAAATTATAAGGGTATAAAAAATAATCTGGGAGCTGAGGCCGAGACCCAAACCGGCTGCAAGAAAAACCAGCAGCAAAGGCTCGAACGAATGCCCCGCCAGCCATGGGCGGATAAGAAGATAACCAATTAAAAAAGAAATTCCTAACGAAAGAAAGATTAATCCGATTTCCATTGGGGTTGCTTGGCTAAGATTATTCCAAATTTATTGCGTTTAAGAGGAACGGCGCCCAGCTCTTTGATCTTTGCCATGGCAATGTCTTCATTAGTACAATCAAAGAGAATGAACTTGTGCTTTTGATAATTCAAATCCAATATGGCAGGGGCGAGTGCGTATTGGACTTGCGCGAATTCAGCAGCCGTCTCATCACGGTTTTGATCTTTATCGGTGAAATAACCGACATATTTGACATTTTTGAAAATATTTTCCAAGCCCGAAAATATGATTCCGTAAAATATAAAAGGGCTCGTTTTGCGTTTTTGCCGCATCCGCTGCAGAGCCTCAAAGAAGTTAAATGAGTTAACGGCAATCGCCATCACTAGGACGGCGAGAAATAATTTTTGGGGATTCATGAGGCGTGCCAAGAAATCGGTTGTGTCTTTGGAAAAGGACGGTGCCATGAAATTATTTTAGCCGCAAAAGATTCAAAAGCAAGAAATTAAAATCCGCTAATATTACTTTTGCAATGACTTTTTCCTCAGTATAATACAATAAATCTTTAACGCCGTGTGCAAGTTTCGTGTCATTGCGAGCGAAGCGAAGCAATCTTTAATAGAAAAAAGATTACTTCGTCGCCTTGCGGCTCCTCGTAATGACACAGATAATAAAAACTCGCACATGACTTAAATCTTTAACATCTTGACAAGGAGGTTTGCGTTGGTTAACGTTGGCGTTATCGGGTGCGGGCACTGGGGGCCCAACCATATCCGTATTTTTTCACAATTGGCTGATTCGCAGGTCTTGATCGCTGCGGACTTAAGTGAAGAGCGGTTGAAATTGGTTAAGCGCCTTTTTCCCAGCGTTCAAACCACGACAGATTACCGCGACATCCTTAAAAATAAAGATATCGCGGCTGTTTGTATTGCTTCACCGACGGCAACCCATTTTAAATTCACCAAAGAAGCTTTGGAGTATCAGAAGCATGTTTTGTGCGAAAAGCCCCTGGCTTTAACTCCCCAGGAATGCCTGGAACTTAAAAAATTGGCACAGAGGCAAAAGAAAATCTTGATGGTCGGCCACGTCTTTATATTCAATGAAGGGATTGTTCAGCTAAAAAAGTATCTTCAGGCGGGGGAATTGGGACGCGCGTATTATGCCCATGCCGAAAGGACTAATCTCGGCCCGTTTCGTTATGACGTGAATGCCCTCTGGGATTTAGCCCCTCACGACATATCCATCTTTAATTTTCTGTTTGAACAAATGCCGATAAGTGTTTCGGCCCGCGGAGGCAAATATCTGGGGACCTCACTGGATGATTTAGCCTTTGCCACATTAGAATATCCCCGTCATGTACTGGTGAATATCCATGTGAGCTGGCTTGATCCTAAAAAAGTGCGGCAGATCACAATCGTCGGCGACAAGAAAATGGCAGTGTGGGATGATTTGGACAATTTAGGCCCCATTCGGCTTTATGACAAGCACGTTGAGCGGACCGCCACCTTTTATGAATCGTACGGCGAGTTTCAGCTGTTGTCCAAAGAAGGCAGCATTACGATTCCGAAAGTCGGGATTAACGAGCCTTTAAAGAATCAGGGGCAGTATTTTATCGAATGTATTATTAAAAAGCGACCGGTGCCATTATGCGACGCCCAAAAGGGACATGATGTGGTGAAGGTTCTCTGCGCTATTCAAGAGTCCATAGACCGGCGGGGACAAATTGTTTCACTGAAACGTTAGGAGTTAGGCTGGAATATAGAGGATCCGCAGTTCATGAGCAAAATTTTAGTTTCGCCTCCTGTTTTTAATGAAAAAGTTAAGATCGTCAATGTTATTCAAAGATTTCTGGCAAGCGATATTTGTCCAAAGGTCGATTACCTGATCATCGATGATTGTTCCACCGATGGCACAACGGAAGTGATCGAGAGTTTTCGCTCCCTGGGAGTCAAAACAATTCGGCATGCGCGGCATCAAGGCGTCGGAGCGGCTATCCGAACGGCCATTCAATACGCCCTAGATCATGGTTATGAAATCCTGGTGATCATGGCCGGGAACGATAAGGATAATCCTAATGAAATCCCTTTGCTTTTGGCACCGATTGTGGAAGAGGGGTATGATTTCGTGCAAGGGTCGCGTTATTTGAATGGAGAAGGCCATATGGGCGACATGCCGTATTACCGCAAGATTGCGACGAAATTTCATCCTTGGCTCATGTCATTCTTTACCAGAAAAAAAGTCACCGACAGCACGAACGGATTTCGCGCGATCCGTTTAGAAACTCTGCGGGACGAACGGATCAATTGGCGCCAAGGCTGGCTCGATGCGTATGAGTTGGAACCCTATCTTCTTTTTAAAGCTGTAAAATTAGGGTACCGTTTTAAAGAAGCCGCAGTAACTAAAATTTATCCTCCCAAAAAATTAGGTTATACTAAAATGAAACCGTGGAGCGGATGGTGGAGTATTTTAAAACCGATTTTTTATTTAGGTTGGGGGATTAAAAGATAAAAGGTCATGACACAGAAAGAGCATTTAGGCGCGAAGGTTCCGGATGCGTCCTCACATTAAAACTTTATGAGAAAATCAATGCACGTCCAAATTAATATGAATAATTTCGACGAGGAAAACTGTAAGAGACA
>CAYHTV010000057.1:0-12313 GCA_964359575.1 uncultured Planctomycetales bacterium | reverse complement strand
GAGACAAAGGCCAATATTGACTACCTCAATTCTTTTGGTTCTACAAAAGTCAATAGAGAAAGGAATTCTTATGGATTTGCAATCCCCGGTAGAAATAAAAGCACAAAAGCGCAGGCCATGGCTTAAACTGATCGGTATCTTGATTGTCTTGGTCATGATTTTTCTAATTTTAAGAGGTCTTGGTGTCGATTTTTCAGGGGTTACCGTAGAATCATTTAAAGCCAAAATCCATTCATTTGGGACATGGGGGCCGGTTATTTACATTATTCTTTATGTTCTGCGTCCGCTTATTTTATTTCCAGCGGCGGTGTTTTCGGCTTCAGCCGGTGCCATTTGGGGGTTAAAAGGGATCCTTTATTTGGTGATTGGCGCCAATTTGTCGGCCATAGCCGAATTTATCATTGCCAGATATTTTGCCAGAGAAGCCGTAGAGAAATTGATAAAAGGTAAATTTAGCAGTATTGATAAAGCGGTTGAAAAAAATGGATTTGTCACTGTCCTTTTAATTCGTTTGATCCCTAACGTTGCTTGGGATATTCAAAATTTGGCGTTAGGTCTAACAAAGGTTAAGTTTCGCGATTATAGTTTGGCTACTCTGATAGGAATTCTACCGGGTTCGTTTGCGCTTGTGTATTTTGGATCTTCATTCATTAGCGTCATAACAAACCCAAAGCACTTTTGGAAAATTATTGTGGCCTTTGTAATTTTTGGAGCCGTTTACTATCTACAGCAATTTTTAAAAAAGAAACAGAGTAAAGAGCCGATTACGCCAGCGAGATAACCAAATGATTAGTGTTATTATTCCAGTTTATAACGAAGAAGAATGTTTATTGAGAAATGACGTTTATTATCAAGTTATATCGCAATCCGGAGAACTTATCTTTGTCGATGGCGGGAGCAGCGATAATACAGTGACGTTGGCTAAAAAATTGGGACGGGTTATAAGTGCTCCCAAGAATAGGGCGATTCAAATGAATATGGGAGCAGAAGGGGCCAAATATGACATTCTTTTGTTTCTTCATGCAGATGCGTTCATCCATTTAGAAAGTTTGCAGCACATTGTGAACGCCATTGAAAATAAAAGATATATCGGCGGTTGTTTTAAGCAGGTGTTGGATGATCCAGCGATAATTTATCGATGGATCGCTTGGACGGGGAATATAAGAGCAAGGGTATCGAAGGTTTTTTATGGTGATCAAGCCATTTTTGTGCGCAAGGATGTTTTTCAACAATTGAGAGGGTTCCCTGAAGTCAAGATGGGCGAAGATGTATTATTTACAAAGAAATTAAGAAGAAAAGGGAGAGTTGGGATTCTCCCTTTTGCTGTGAATTGTTCAGCCCGTCGCTGGAAGAGACAGGGCGTTTGGCAAACTTTCTTGCTTAATTTGCGTATTAATACGGCTTTATTTTGGGATCAAAATTTAGACCATTTGACTGATGCTTATCAGGATGTCAGAGAGGGCATAAAATAACGGTTGTGAAAATGACTTGCATTCTGAAAGTGACCGTGCTATCTTAAATTTTATATTACTTGCAAAATGCAAGCTAATTAACAATTTTAACCGAGGAGGGTGGTTATGATTAAGCTTTATGGTCTTGGACTTTCGTTTAATGTCAGCAAGGTGAGGTATTGCCTCAATTATTTGAATCTCAAGCACGATTGGGTGCAGACCAATCCGATTGCCGGTGAGAATCAGACATCGGAATATTTAAGTATTTGTCCTACGGGTAAAGTTCCCGCTATTGAAATAGACGGCTTAAAATTGTTTGAAAGTAATTCCATTAACAGATATCTGGCCGCAATCAACAATTCGTCGATTTATCCGCAGGATGCCAAACAGCGGGCGGTCGTTGACGCATGGATGGATTATGTTGCGATCCATGTGGCGCATGCCTTGGGTCGTGTTCTTTTTAATCGTGCCTTTGCGCCCATGATCGGCCAGAAGGTCGATCAAGAGTCCATCCGCGTTGGGCTTGAGTTTCTTGATAAATATTTTCCGATTTTGGAAAAACAGTTGTCCCAAAATTCGTATTTGGCAGGCAAGGAATTCAGTCTTGCAGATATCAATTTGCTGGCCGTGCTTGATCCTTGTGAATTGGCTCAAATCAGCATAGATAAATACCTGGCGCTTAAAAAATGGCGGGCAGGTTTAAAGTCCCAGCCTTTTTATCAAAAGTGTTATAAGGATTACACACAATTTGTTCAAGATGTCATGAACGCCGAAGCGGGCAAATAAATTTATTTATGGGCCTTTGTACAACTAAAGAAAAAAATTTGGATTTATCATTGAGGAGACAAAGGCCAATATTGACTACCTCAATTCTTTTGGTTCTACAAAGGTCAATAGAATCCGGGGCGTGTACCTTGATTTAACATCGAGGACACGCCCCCAAATTTTCTGTTATGATAAAGAAAAATTTTAAAAAATGTCATAAAATAACTGGATGCCTTGAGCGCTCCGAATGCCCTGTTACAAATACTTTGGATTTGATCGGGGATAAATGGACGCTTTTGGTTGTTCGGGACATGCTTTTCCTCAAGAAAAAGTTATTTAATGACTTTCTGAAGTCTCCTGAAGGAATCGCCACAAATATTTTGACCGAGCGGCTTAAGCGGCTGGAAGAACATGGGATTATTGAAAAGCGTCCTTACAGGAAAGATCCGGTACGTTATGAATATACACTTACGCGTCGCGGGGAAGACCTTCGGTCTCTTGTAATGGAAATGATTCGCTGGGGTAACACGCATATTGAAGGGACTTTTGTTCCTCCCAAAAAATTTCTTAAAGGATAGGATAAGCCATTTATGGCTTACGGATTTTCTTATTCTTATTCCTTGTCTTGACTTCCCAGATGATTTAAGTATGATATTTAATATAAAAATATTTATACATTAACGCCTAATTTCGAACCCTCCAAGAAAGCGGGAAATACCTCGGGTGAATCTCATCGTTAGTTGATGAGAAGGGATGGTCTGCTCCCTAACCAACAGCTAATCTCGCCGGCATAGCAGATCTTTCATCGATAAAACCATTGATTGAATTAAAATTAAAGGATGGATCAATTCATTCTTTTGTTTTGAAGATAAAAATATTCAGCCGACCATTGATCATGCCATCGATCGTGCCCGGCAGATTTTAAAAGAAAGCAAACCGGAATGGAACTGACGATTAACGATATCGTTAAGATTTTTGCGGTCCCTGAGGAGACGGTCAATAATTGGATTGAAAAAAAGAATATGCCATGTATTAAGGCGAATGAACAATACCGCTTTAATTATATCGAATTACTTGATTGGGCTCTTAAGAAGAAAATCCAGCTGACTTCCGAAGTCTTAGCCCTCGGAGATCGAGAGAATCATCAGCCGAGCATCTTATATCAAGCGATAAAAAATGGTCATATTCATTATGATATTCCCGGTGATAACCGGGAAGAGGTTTTAAAATCAATCGTTGATGTGCTGCCTCTTCCGCCGAAGCTGAACAAAAAATCTCTCTGGCAGATGTTAATCGCGAGAGAAAAAATGATGTCAACCTCAATCGGCAATGGCATCGCTATTCCCCATGTGCGCAATCCGCTCGTTTTACATATTGATCAGCCTTCCATCGCTTTGTGCTTTTTGAAGAAGCCCGTCGATTTTAGAGCCATTGACGGCAGACCCGTTTTTATCCTCTTTACCATATTAAGTCCTTCGGTTAAAAAGCATCTGGCCATTCTAAGCCGATTAGCGTTTTGTTTGCAGAATGCCAAACTGCAGGAATATTTGCATGCGAAAGCAACTCAAGAGCAAATCTTGGCTGAAATCAGGATTCTTGAGTCAAGATTATCCTCCGCCCCAACTGAGAATGGGAAGGATGCGGATCGATTATGATTTTTCTTTTATATAGCCTGGCTGTTTTGTCTCTTTCCGCATTTTTAATAATACTGACATCACGATTGAAAAAAATCAGTGGATGTATTTTTTTGATGTCACTCATCACGGGATGTGCTTTGGGATTAATTTCTGCCGTGAGTGTTCTCATTCATCGGGGGGGCATAGATTATCGATTAAATTTTAGAATGCCGTTGGGGGAATTTTATATCGGCGTGGATCCTTTGAGCGCATTTTTTTTATTAACGATCGTTATTTTATTTCTCTTAGCGGGTGTCTATGGATACAGCTATCTCAAGGATTATGAAAAAAAGAATCTCAGTGCTCATTATGCCCTTTATCAGCTTGCGTTGATATCTCTTATGCTTGTCGTCACCGCCAAGAATGCTGTTGTATTTTTGATCGCCTGGGAGATAGTGACACTCTCCTCGTATTTTCTCATTACCTTTTATGATGAAGAGAAGGCTGTCAGAAAGGCTGGATACCTTTTTTTAATAGCCGCGCATACCGGGACATTTTGTTTGTGGATTATGTTTCTTCTGATGCAGGGACATACAGGATCAATGAGTTTCGATCAAATGGCGCTGGTGACATTCCCTTTGCCGCTGGCGGGGTTAATTTTTATTTTAGGTGTTATAGGCTTTGGTGTTAAAGCAGGTTTTATTCCGCTTCATATATGGCTGCCCCATGCCCATCCCGCCGCTCCGAGCCATATCTCGGCTGTTTTATCAGGCGTCATGATCAAGATGGGTATTTATGGTTTGCTGAGGATCATTTTGATTATTAAAAATTTTCCTGAATGGTGCGCGGTGGTGTTGCTTTTAATAGGGATGATTTCGGGAGTGGGAGGGGTTTTATACGCTTTGGGGCAGCATGAAATCAAAAAATTACTCGCTTATCACAGTATTGAAAATATTGGAATCATAACTTTGGGTTTGGGAATCGGTTTATGGGGGCAGATTTATCGTAATGAACCTGTGGCTCTTATCGGATATGCCGGCGCGTTGCTGCATGTTTTTAACCACGCTGTCTTTAAAGGGCTTTTATTTTTAAGCGCGGGGTCGGTCATCCGCTCGACGCATACGGGAGATATCAATTCCTTGGGAGGACTTTTAAAATATCTTCCCTGGACAGGGCATCTCTTTCTCATCGGTTCTTTATCGATTTGCGCCTTACCGCTCTTTAATGGTTTTGTCAGCGAGTGGCTTGTCTTTCGCGCGCTGTTTGAAGGGATGTTTCATTTTAAAATGAATGCGATTGTTTTTAGCAGTTTAGCCATTATTTCTCTAGCCTTGATCGGTGGTTTGGCGGCAGCGTGTTTTGCGAAAGTTTTCGGCGCGATATTTCTAGGAAATAGCCGCTCGATCGATAATATACATTGCAAAGAGAATTCCTGGTTTATGCGCGCTCCCATGGCCGTGTTGGGAGGTATTTGTTTATGGATTGGATTTTTTCCCCGTACCATGGTGTCCTTGGCTTTGGGCGCTGCCTCGGCAATCATACCTTCAAAGATTTCGTCCACAGACGAAGGAATAATTATCGCTCCGCTCTCGACGGTGGTTCTGATATCGGTTATTTTGCTGGCGATCATTGTCGTCTTAATTTTATTTAAAAGGATCTCGATGAGATTTTTGTGTGTTGAAAAGGCGCCGACATGGGACTGCGGGTATTCGATGCCAACGCATCGCATGCAGTATACGGCCTCATCGTTTGCCGACCCTATTTTACGGATTTTTCGAAATGTCTTGGGCTATGATGTTAAGGGCCGTAAGCCAAGTGGATATTTTCCAAAGGAAGAAAAAATCTCATCACATGTTATCGAGGCTTCCGAGGATTTTATTTTTCGTCCCATTTTTCAATGCATCCAGTTTTTATCAGCAAAATTAAAAATTATTCAATATGGCTATACGCAGTTGTATCTGCTTTATATTTTTATTTTTCTTTTGATACTGTTAATTTGGAAAATGGTTTAGAAAAAAGGATTTCAATGGGAATTCTAATTTTATTGCACCTAAGTGTAGTTTTATTCCTATCTCCAGTGCTTTTGGGGATCATAGGAAAAACAAAGGCTTTTTTTACTGGACGATGGGGGCCGCCATTATTGCAGCCTTATTACGATATTGTAAAATTATTTAGGAAGGGGAATGTTTACAGTACCGCGACTACGTGGATCTTTCAGGCCACGCCGATTGTTTCTATGGCCGCGGTTCTCGTTTCCTCTCTTTTGATCCCTCTGGGCAGCTTAAATGCGCCGCTGCAGTTTTGGGGTGATGTTATTCTTTTTGCGTATCTTTACGGTTTAGCCAGATTTTTTATTATTATCGCCGCGTTAGACACCGGTTCAAGTTTTGAAGGCATGGGGGCAAGCCGCGAAGCGGCTTTTTCGTGTTTGGCGGAGGTTGTATTATTTTTAGATTTTATTATCCTTGCTCTATTGTCTAAAAAGTTTGTTCTCTCAGAAATGATCGAGGGAAATGTTTTATCGCTGTGGCAGTTGTTTGGGCCGGCGCTGCTTTTGGTCGGGGCAAGTTATTTTTTAGTTTTATTGACCGAGAACGCGCGTATTCCTGTGGATGATCCGGCCACACATTTAGAGTTAACGATGATTCATGAAGTGATGGTTTTAGATCACAGCGGATGGGATTTGGCTTATATTTACTATGGCAGCGCGGTTAAATTATTTGTTCTGGGATCCCTTTTTGTCAATATTTTGATCCCATTTCATGGCTTGTCTCCCGTCATGCAGACAGCGTTTTTCGGGGGAGGAATGATTGCTCTCGCGGTGGGTTTGGGAATCGTGGAATCTTGCATGGCACGCTTGCGATTAAATCGTATTCCACAGCTGCTCATCGGCGCTTTTGTTTTGGCATTAGTGGGATTGCTTATCATTTTAGTCAAAGGGGTGTAATCGCGATGTGGTTGGAACTGGCCTTGATGTTAATCGTTTTTTTAGGCGTAGTTATCTTAGGGAATAATCGTCTGGGAACGATTATTCAGCTTTTTGCACTGCAATCCCTTGTTTTAAGCACGACCCCTTTATTGATACACCCCGGATTTCATGCCGGTATCATGACGATTGTAACGATTATTTTAAAAGTTTTTTTAATACCGGGTCTGCTTTTTTGGGCGATACGGCATGTCTCAATTCGACGGGAAGTTCAGCCTCTTATTGGTTACGGGAAAACACTCTTATTAGGCGGTCTTCTGATGGGGGCGGCCTTTTTGATTTCTTCAAAATTAGATTTGCCCGTCAAGGAAACATCGAATTTATTGATTCCCTCGGCCTTTTCGATTGTTATGATCGGATTTCTGCTCTTAGTAAGCCGGTATAAAGCGATCACTCAGGTCATTGGTTATCTGGTCATGGAGAACGGTATTTTTCTTTTTGCTCTTTTGTTATTGGAGAAAACGCCGCTTTTGGTCGAGATGGGAATATTGTTGGACATCTTTGTCGGTGTTCTGGTCATGGGGATTGTTGTGAATCATATCAATCAAGAATTTGGCAGCGCGAGCACGATCAATTTAACAAATTTAAGGGATTAGGTTTATGGAATTATTTTTATTGCTAGGGTTGCCGATTTTAATGGCATCGATTATTTTTTTTGTGCCGCGCGACCAGCCCCTAAAAATCCTTCTTTTTTTAACAAGCTTTATCCATTTGTTTACCACGATTCATTTTTGGCAAAGGCCGCATGATGTTCCATTTAATTCTTTTTTGGGATTTGATGCCTTAAGCCAATTGATTCTCAATCTCATTAGTATTTTATTTTTTGTTGTCACGATTTACCTTATGGGTTATCTGAAAGAAAAGCGGCGGCGTTCCAACCGGATTTTTATCGGTTGTTTGTTATGTCTTCTTTCGGCCATGACGCTGGTTACGTTGAGCCGGCATATGGGGTTGTTATGGATTGCCGTTGCGTCAACAACCCTTTTAAGCGCCCCGTTAATCAATTACCATCGCACTTTGCAAAGTATTGAAGCCACCTGGAAATACTTGTTGATTTCTTCTTTGGGAATTGCGTTAGGACTTTTAGGCACTCTTTTTTTAGCGATATCCGCGACCCCCATTAAAACGATATTTTTGGTAGACATTTTGAGCAGCGCGGCTTTCCTTTCGCCGTCTTGGCTTAAGTTAAGCGTGATTTTTCTTTTGGTAGGGTATGGAACCAAGATGGGATTAGCTCCCCTGCATACCTGGAAACCCGACGCCTATGGCGAGGCGCCGGCCCCGGTGGGAGCACTCATGTCGGGGGCTATAACCGGATGCGCTTTTTTAGCTGTCTTTAGAGTTGCGCAAATTTGTTTTCATGCGCATTTGCAGGAATTTGTTTCTCCGATATTTATTCTTCTGGGGATTTTATCTTTGGGGGTAGCCGCGATTTTTATTATAGGCCAGAAGGATTTTAACCGCATGCTCGGTTATTCCAGCGTTGAACATATGGGAATTTTGGTCTTAGGAATGGGTTTAGGAAGCGGGGCTGTTTGGGCAAGTCTTCTTCATGCGGTCAATAACGCTTTTGCCAAGGGGTTGATTTTTTTAGCAGCCGGGAATCTTTATCAAAATTTTCGGACCAAAAAAGTCGAACATATCCAAGGGGTCGTTCACAGGCTCCCCGCGACCGGAATATTTTTGATCTTAGGGCTTATCGTGATTACCGGGTTTCCGCCTTTTGGAATTTTTTATAGTGAGTTCTTAATTTTAAGAGAAGCGATGATAACTCAACGCTACATGGTTGTATTTTTTTATCTTTTGTTTTTATCCGTGATTTTTTTTGGTTATGCGCAGATTATTTTAGGGATGGCTTTAGGAAAACCGCCCGATCATGTTAAAATAGAAGCGAAAAAAGAAAATTTTTTTATGACGGTGCCTTTGGTTATTCTGATGATCGTTTTAGTTTTCTGTGGAATTTTTGTACCCAATTCTCTTTACAATCTTATTGATGAAGCGAGCGCTCTGTTGGTCCCTGAGCTATAAAGTTTAGGACTTACGCGTTTGTCATTCCCGAATGCCTTTGTCGGGAATCCATTAGGCCTCTCTTCGACGAGAGGTATGGATTCCCGCCTTCGCGGGAATGACAGACTCTATATTCAAACGCGAAAGTCCTAAATTGGCAAGAATTGTGGCAGGGACACTGCGCTGGATCTTTTTAGTCCTGACTGGCCAGCTTGGGAGGAAGATAAGGTGGAAAATCAAGAATTCTATGTGCGTAATGGTCAAAGTTGGGAATCAAATCGCGTTCCTGTATTAGATGAAGATTCATTTCGGCAGAAAATTTTGCAGGAATGTTCCCAAGGTGCCAGACTTGTTAACCTATTTGCCTGCCTACCGGACAGGCAGGCTCAATTGGAGGATAGTAAGAATATCAAGATATTTGCGATGTTAGGAAAGGATCAGGAAGGAAAATTATTAATCTTCTCGATGCAGATTCCAGTTGAGAAGGCATCTTTTCAATCTTTAACACCCGCGATTCCTCAGGCGCACATGTTTGAGCGGGAGATTGCAGAACAGTTTGCCGTTACTCCCGTTGGGCATCCTTGGCTGAAACCGCTGCGTTATCATGAGAATTACCGCCGTGTTTTGGATCTGTGGCCGGAAGTTTCTACAAAACCTATTCCCGGTGTTTATCCTTTTTATCGTGTGGAGGGAGAGGAAGTACACGAAGTTGCCGTCGGGCCGGTCCACGCGGGGATCATTGAACCAGGGCATTTTCGTTTCCAGTGTCACGGAGAGGAAATTTTAAATTTAGAAATCCAGTTGGGATATCAGCATCGCGGCATCGAAAAAATGATGGAAGAGATATCTTCAGAAATGGCCGTCCTTTTGGCTGAGTCGATTGCCGGAGACACCGTTATGGGACATGTGATAGCGTATTGCAATATTATTGAGTCATTAAGCGACTGCGAAATATCTCCCCGGGCAGAAGTCATCCGCGCCATCGCCCTTGAGTTGGAAAGGCTTTCCAACCACATCGGAGATTTGGGCGCTTTAAGTACGGATATAGGGTTTTTACCGCCGGCGGCGTATCTCGGCCGGCTCCGGGGAGAATTTTTAAATTTGTTGATGGAGTTAAGCGGTAACCGTTACGGAAGAAGTTTATGCCGTCCCGGCGGTGTTTTATTTGACTTTGATCAGGACATGATAGAGGATTTTCGAAAGCGTCTTTTGATTGCCCAGAAAGATTTGAAGGAAATATCCGATCTTTTTTTCACCAAATCATCGGTTCTTTCCCGGCTGGAGGGAACAGGTTTCCTTACAAACAAGATAGCTAAAGAGTTGGGGCTCGTTGGCCCAACGGCGCGCGCCTCAGGGTGTAAGCTTGATGTCCGCATGGATTATGCCTTTGGGATGTACCGTTTTCATCATATCCCCATTTCTACTGTTCTCTCGGGAGATGTTTATGCCCGCGCACTGATCCGCTGGCTTGAGTCCCAAAGGTCAATAGAATTTCTTTTAGACGTACTGCATCAAATTCCCGAGGGAGATTTACAAATAAAGACAGCGGCATTGAAGCCAAATCATATGGCCTTGTCCATGGTTGAAGGATGGCGGGGAGAAATCGTTCATGCCGCGATGACTGACGACGATTCGCGTATTGCACGCTACAAAATTAAGGATCCTTCTTTTCATAATTGGATGGGGCTTTCGATAGCGGCGCGCGGCGCCCAAATTTCCGATTTCCCGCTATGTAATAAAAGTTTTAATCTATCTTATGCCGGGCATGACCTTTAAGGAGATATTAAATTTATGTGGGGTGTAATCGTCAATCGATTAAAACAGGGATTTAGAACATTATCCTATCCTAAAGAAATTCCCTCTTTTCCAAAACGTTTTCGTGGAAGACCAGTTATCTGTACTGCCGAAACCCAGTTTTCGATCGACAAGGTTAAAGATCCTTTAGAAGCAGTGGTCATGGGAGCGAAATCGGCGGTTGATATAGGGAAATGTTTGTTCAATGAAGATATGAAGGCTGTTTGTTCAAAAGGAATTTTGAATTATTCTCAGGACCATCGCATGGCTGTTTCCAAAAGAGAGGATTTAATTCTCCATGATGATGAGATCAAACTGGCCGCGGCGCTCGATGAAAAGACAAAAAGAATTTTTGGAAGATCGCTTAAGCTGCGGGAAGTCTGCGCGGGAAGCTGCGGCGGCTGCGATGCTGAAATTCAGGCGATGGGGAATGTGGTGTTTGATTTGTCCCGTTTTGGGATTCAATTCGTTGCTTCCCCCCGGCATGCGGATGGCCTGATGATTACGGGTCCGGTTACAAAAAATATGGAATTGGCTTTAAAGAAAACCTATGAAGCGGTTCCCCATCCGAAGATTGTCATAGCAGTCGGGGCATGTGCCATTAGCGGCGGCCCCTTCGCTGGAGGGAGAGAAGTTCATAATGGAGTTGATAGTTTAATTCCCGTAGATTTGTATATCCCCGGTTGTCCACCGCATCCTTTAACGATTCTTGACGGATTACTTCGGTTGTTGGGTAAATTGGAAAAAGGTGGTATACTATGATGATTTTTAACAGCATAGGAAAGTATAAAACTTTCCTAGCTGCTAAAAACTCCTCTCCTATGCAGCAAAGAAGTTACGACGCACTTACTTTTCTAAAAATTATTAGAGGAAGTAAGTGCTGTACTGATTTCCTCTAAAATATTTAGGGGAAAATCAGTACGAACGAAGTGAGGAGTTTTCTTGAAAGGAGGCATTATCAAAAAATTAATAACTTCCCATAAGGGCAGAAAGTGTAAGCATCCCCGCTGCAAACATATTTTGAGCATTTATAATCACGAGGCTTATTGTCACATCCACTCCGGTCATTCATCGCAGGATCAAAGGGGCATGGGCAGCGCGCGGCGCAATGCAAATTGATGACGATTCCGTTTCTCCATTCAGCAAAAAAAAATCAGCAAAAAAATAATTTGACAAAACGGATATTATCGTGCATAGTTACTTATTGTAAATATTGGAAAAGAATCTGAATACCGCAAGGTGACAAGATTTGGTTGCCTCGCGGTTTTTGTTTCTGTGGAAAAGTTGTCTTTGTTGTTTAAGAGAACCAGTGCTTTGCAAATCTTTTGGTCTGCAGGAGTCAGCATTGCCAATATTTACTAAAGTCGAGAGTGAAAGGAGGTAGTAAATAATGGCAAAAGGAACAGTAAAATGGTTTAACGACCAAAAAGGTTTTGGTTTTATTACTCCGGAAAACGGCAAGGATGTGTTTGTTCATCACAGTGTTATTCAAGGTGATGGTTACAAATCATTAGCCGAAGGACAAGCGGTTGAGTTTGATATCACAACCGGCCCCAAAGGAGAGCAAGCTCAAAACGTCGTTAAGTTGTAAATGTTAAGTTGTAAATTAAAAAAGGCCCGGGTCATAGACTCGGGCCTTTTTTATTGACCTTTGCTTAACCAAAAGCAGAAGGTAGTCAATATTCCTGCCTGAT
>CAYHTV010000056.1:0-12652 GCA_964359575.1 uncultured Planctomycetales bacterium | reverse complement strand
GTCGGCACAGTAATGGCTTCCTCTAAAATTTTAGGAAAGCCATACAGCAAAGAAGACCTGCCTGCCGGCAGGTACGTACTTACTTTTCTAAAAATTATTAGAGGAAGTAAGTGCTGTACTGATTTCCTCTAAAATATTTAATGGAAAATCAGTACGAACGAAGTGAGGAGTTTTCTTGTGAGTGCGCCCCAAAAAATCGTTTTTAGTGCCATGCGTCCCACCGGGAAGCTGCATCTTGGGCATTGGGTCGGCGCCTTACAGAATTGGTTAGAGCTGCAGGAAAAGTACGCTTGTATTTTTGGTATTGTCGATTGGCATGCGTTGATGGGGGAATATGAACAAAGTGGTGAGATCATCGACAATACGCTGGAAATGGCCATTGATTGGCTTGTCTGCGGTATTGATCCCCAAAAATCCATACTCTTTGTCCAGTCGCACGTTCCACAGCACCTTGAATTGCAAATGATTTTATCTTGCTTGACTCCACTGGGGTGGCTGGAGCGCAACCCTACCTACAAAGAACAGCTGCGCGAAATCACGACCCGCGATTTGCAGACCTATGCCTTTTTGGGGTATCCGGTCCTGCAGGCTGCGGATATTTTGTTATATAAAGCTAGCCTCGTTCCTATTGGAGAAGACCAATTGCCGCATTTGGAATTAACGCGGGAAATAGCCCGACGATTTAATCATATTTATAAAAGTGAATTTTTTTCTGATTGCGAGGCGATTTTGACAAAAACCCCGCGGCTTCTGGGTATCGACGGCCGCAAGATGAGTAAAAGCTATCAAAATGCCATTAATCTTTCCGATGCCGAGCGGGTGGTGCGCGCCAAGGTCGCAAGCATGTTCACCGACCCGCGGCGGATTAAACTCAGCGACCCCGGCCATCCGGAAGAATGCAACGTGTTCAGTTACTATCAGATTTTTGCGCCGCGGAAAGAAAAAGACGTTTATGAATGGTGCACCAATGCCAAGAAGGGGTGCACCGATTGTAAGAAAATTTTAGCTGACGTCATATGGGAGAAACTCAAACCCCTGCAGGAAAAAAGAGAGCATTTAGTTAAAGATAAGGATCTTGTTCGTGATATATTAAATGAAGGCCGTAAAAAAGCGAGTGCGATTGCCCAAAAAAATTTACAGGAAGTAAAAGGAGTGGTCTTTAAGCATGAATTATAAGTTGAAATTAGATATTTTCGAAGGCCCTTTGGATCTCTTGTTATATTTGATTAAAAAGGATGATATCGATATCAAAGATATTCCTATCGCTCAGATCACGGAGCAATATTTGGAATATATCGAAATGATGAAGCTTTTGGATTTGGATATTGTGGGAGATTTTTTAGTGATGGCCGCAACCCTTATGCAGATCAAATCCAAGATGCTCCTGCCCCCGGATCCTTTGGAGCAGCAGGAAGAAGAAATGGATCCGCGCGATGAATTGGTCCGCCGCCTCCAGGAGTATCAGCAGTTTAAACAAATCGCCGAAGAACTCAAGCTGCGCGAAGCAGCGCGCCAAGATCTTTTTGCGCGGCAGATTGACGAAGCGACCACTCAAGAATTGATTGCAGAGGCCAAAGAGGTTTATTTTGAAGCGACCTTGTTTGATCTGATTACGGCACTGACCACGGCTTTGAAAAAAGTTCCAGGTGATGTGGCGTATGAGATTATCAAAGAAGAATTTACGGTTGAGAAGAAAATTCACGAAGTCTTGCATTTGCTTTTGGAGCAATCCACGATTAAGCTGAACGAACTTTTCGGCCGCTGCCGCAGCAAGATTGAAATCATTGTCACTTTTATGTCGATCTTAGAATTAATCCGTTTGCGTGAAATTGTCGCGATGCAGAAACGGATGTTTGAGGATATTATTGTGATGCGTAACAAGGAAAATGTTTTAACGGATAATTCTTAGCGAGGAATAGCATGGCAGATTCGTTGGAAGAAAAAAGGCGGTTGGTCGTCAACCAGGAAACAGAAGAAGATCAGGTGGTGAGCCTGTCGTTGCGCCCGAGCAGTTTGGATGGTTTCATTGGCCAGAAGGATTTGGTGGAGAATCTTAAAGTTTCCATCCAGGCCGCGAAACAGCGCCGAGAACCGCTGGAGCATGTGCTGCTTTCTGGGCCGCCGGGATTAGGAAAGACATCACTCGCGTATATTGTTGCCCATGAAATGGGGGCCAGGATCACGATCACCTCCGGCCCAGCGATTGAGCGGGCCGGAGATCTTATCGGGATTTTAACCAATCTAGGGCAAGGGGATATCTTATTTATTGATGAAATCCATAGGCTTTCTAAGGTCGTTGAAGAATTTTTATACCCGGCCATGGAAAATTATAAAATTGATTTTATCGTTGATAAAGGCCCCTATGCCAAGACGATCAATTTTAATCTTAAGCCGTTTACCTTGATTGGCGCTACGACCCGCAGCGGACTCTTGGCTTCACCCCTGCGCGACCGGTTTGGCATTTTTTATCATTTGGATTTTTACAATATTGAAGACCTTCAAAAAATTATTGTTCAATCCGCATCCCGCTTAAATGTCACAATTGACGACCAGGCTGCTTTCGAAGTCGCTAAGCGCGCGCGCGGGACGCCGCGGATTGCCAATCGTCTGCTGAGGCGTGTCAGGGATTTTAGCCAGGTCAAAAGCGGTGCCCCGCGGATTGACAAATGCATTGTTGAATGCGCCATGCAGACTTTGAATATTGACACCATAGGTTTGGATGATATTGACCGGCGTCTTTTGAAACTGATCGCTGAGCATTATAAAGGAGGGCCGGTGGGAATTGAATCTCTGGCAGCCACTTTGAATGAGGAGGTCGATACGCTGGTTGATGTCGTTGAGCCGTATTTGTTAAAAATTGGTTTATTAAAGCGAACCTCCCGCGGCCGTGAATTAACTGAGGCAGCGTTCAAGCATATCCACGGCGCCTCCCGCATCAGCGAAAGTCTGCAGAAAGAGCTTTTTTAGCCGCACGAATATTTTTCCATTTTTTTGATTCATGAGGAGGATAATGATATGGGGGATTTTGCAAAAATAATCATTTCCGCTGGCATTGTGTTGATTTTGGCGGGAGGCGTATTGCTGGTGCTCGGCAAATTTTCAGCGGTTGGCAAATTGCCGGGTGATATTTTGATTAAACGCGAAAGTTTCACATTTTATTTTCCGCTCACGACCAGTATCCTTGTTAGTATTATTGTAAGCTTAATCCTTTTCTTTTTAAATCGACGATAATCCCGGTCCGATCCATGGTCCAATTTTCTAAAAACATCATTCTTATGGGTATGCTTTTTGTTCTTGGCGCGCTGCCAACCGTTTTGGCTGCCGGGCCGGAGGCTTTTCAAGAAAAATTTATTCGGGTGGCGGTGTTGCGCAATGTGAAGGCATTCGACCTTGCCATCCGCGGAAAATACGAAATCATCAACCCAAAGACAAATGAAGTTTTGCGGCAGGGCAAGAGGCTGCGAATGAGCGCGATTGCCGCAACTCCGGGGGGAATAAAAATCGCGGATGTGGAATATCCTCTGGATCAGCTGCGGTTTCTTTCGGATAAAGATGTGACAATCCGCATTGGCAACAAAGATAAAAGGTTTCGGGATACGATGGATGTTATGAAAGAAAAAGATGGACGATTGCTGGTGGTTAATACGGTTGAGCTTGAGAATTACATCCGGGGGATTTTGTATCATGAAGTTTCCCACCGTTGGCCTTTGGAGGTTTTTAAAGTGCAGGCGATTGCCGCGCGCACTTATGCCCTATATCGGATGCAGCGCAGTGCGAAACAGAAATATGATGTGACCAGCGACATTTACTCGCAGGTCTACGGCGGCCGCAACGCTGAGCGCTACCGCAGCAATATGGCGGTCGATGAGACTATCGGATTAGTGATGATATATGATGGAAAAATTTTACCGGCCTACTTTCATGCAACTTGCGCAGGTACAACCGAAGCGGCCGCACAGCTGTGGAAAATGGATTTGCCGCCCCTTAAGGGGATTGGGTGTGAGTTTTGCAAAATATCGCCTCACTATCGTTGGAAGAAAAATTATCGTTCTAAGGATATTCAGGATAAACTCAATCAACGCGGGTATCCCATCGGTTTTATTCAAGACATTAAAGTTGTCGAACGTAACCCCAGCGGCCGGGTTAAGACACTGCAAATTACGGCCAGAGACGCTCAAGTGTTGAAAATAGCCGGTAAGGATTTTCGCGAGATCGTTGGGCCGAACGCTTTAAAAAGCAATAATTATGACATCGTGATGCAGGGGTATTATTTTGATGCTTATGGCCGTGGGTGGGGGCATGGGGTCGGTTTGTGCCAATGGGGAGCGTATGGCATGGCTCTGCAAAGATACAACTATAAACACATTCTTCTCTATTACTATCCCGGTGTTGAAATTGTTGATTACCGGGTCCTTAATCCTTTGAGTTCTGCCATCCTTCAAACCCAACAGATTACCATAAAGTAAAATTTATGAACCGCGCGGATTTTTTTTATGAACTTCCCAAAGAGCTTATTGCGCAAAGGCCATTGATAGACCGCGCGCAAGCGCGGCTTTTGGTCGTGGATCGCCGGACAGAAAGAATTACGCATGATATTTTCGCCAATTTAGGAAAATATTTGCCACAGCAAAGCCACCTTGTTCTCAATGACAGCAAGGTGATCCCGGCAAGGCTTTTCGGCCGGCGGGAAAGAACGGGCGGAAAGGTCGAAATATTGCTGCTTAAGAAAATGTCGGATGAATCTTCGTATCAAGCGCTGCTAAAACCTTTGGGCCGTTTGCAAGAGGGAGAAAAAATTATTTTCAATGGTCACCGCCTCTGGGCGCGGGTTGAAAATATCGAGCAGCGCCTAGTTTCTTTTAATACAAAAAATCTACAGCGCTATCTCCAAAGATCAGGGCATATGCCGCTTCCGCCTTACATCAAAAGGGAAGACGAGGCCTTAGACCGTATTTATTATCAAACGGTTTATGCTAAGCATCCGGGGTCAGTCGCGGCTCCAACGGCAGGCCTGCATTTTACCAATGAGCTTCTGGCGCAATTGAAACGCGAAAGGCATAAGGTGAATCATGTGACCCTGCATGTCAATCACGCAACTTTTAAGCCAGTCCAGGAAAACGATATTACGAAGCATAAAATGCATTTCGAAGATTACACGGTTTCGGCTGAAACATTCCAAGAGATTCAGAAAAGTAAGGACGTTGGCCGCCCCATCGTTGCTGTAGGCACGACGAGCTGCCGGGTTTTGGAGACATTAGCGGCCGGTGGCAGGCTGCAAGGCGACACAAATCTATTTATTTATCCCGGTTTCCGATTTCGAATGATGAATATTTTAATTACCAATTTTCATCTTCCTTATAGTACACTTCTTCTGTTGGTTTATGCCTTTGGCGGTGTTTCCTTGATGCGCCGGGTGTATGCGCAAGCGGTCAAAGAAAAGTACCGTTTTTTTAGTTACGGCGATGCGATGTTGGTTAGATGAAGATAAATAAATTATTATGCCTTATAAACTACTCAAAAAAGATTCTATCACAAAGGCCCGTTTGGGCACGCTGACGACCGCACACGGAGAGATTCAGACGCCGTTTTTTATGCCAGTAGGGACAAACGCGACGGTGAAGGGTTTGTCCTCGGAAGAGCTTTTGGGGATGAACAGCCAGATTATCCTTTCTAACACGTATCATCTCTACTTACGGCCGGGGACTGACATTATCGCATTGGCCAAGGGGCTGCATCATTTTATCGGTTGGGATAAGCCGATCTTAACGGACAGCGGCGGCTACCAGGTCTTCAGTCTTGCTAAATTGCGGAAGATTGCTGATGACGGGGTGGAGTTTCAATCACATGTGGATGGCTCGACGCATTTTTTCACTCCTGAGAAGGTGATCGAAATTGAAAATATTTTAGGATCTGATATCATTATGCCGCTTGATGAATGCGCGCCATACCCGTGCGATCATGCGCACGCCCAAAAAGCTCTTTACCGCACGTCTCTTTGGGCGGAGCGTTCGAAAAAATATTTTACCGAGCATCCGCTATCCCGTTACCGGCAGCTTTTGTTTGGTATTATTCAAGGCGCGCATTATCCGGACTTGCGGGCGCGATCTCGAGAAGAGATTCTGGAAATCGGTTTTGATGGATACGCTATCGGCGGGGTCAGCGTTGGAGAACCGGTCGAGATGATGTTTGACACGCTTGGCTGGGTGATACCCTATCTGCCAGAAAATTTTCCGCGGTATTTTATGGGCATCGGTTTGCCGGACCAAATTGTAAGAGCGGTGGGAGAGGGCATTGATATGTTCGATACGTGTATCCCGACGCGCTACGGCCGGCACGGCAGCGCGTTTACCTCCCGCGGGAGAGTCGTGGTGCGTAATGGCGAATTCGCCAAAGATATGACGCCTCTGGATAGTGACTGCCAGTGTTTTGTGTGCCGCAAATACACGCGCAGTTATTTACGGCACTTGGTTAATACTGGAGAGATCACCGGAATCCGTATGGTCTCCTATCATAATGTTTATTTTTATGTTAAATTGATGGAAAAGATCCGTCAGGCGATTGCAGAGGAGCGTTATGCAGAGTTTCAGAAAATTTTTTTGACCCTCTATACTGCAGAGTCGGTAGGAAAATAATGTCTGGTAAACTTCACGTTCATATCCTAACTATCTTCCCAAAAATGTTTGAACCTTTTTTGAATGAGTCCATCATCAAACGGGCGCAAGCAAAGAAAAAAGTGGTCATTACCGTGCATGATCTGCGCGCTTTTACCAATGACAAACACCGTAAGGCCGATGACCGTCCCTTTGGCGGCGGACCGGGCATGGTCATGATGGCCCAGCCTTTTTTTGCCGCGATTAAAAGGATTAAAGGTAAAAAAAAGGCTAAGGTGATTTTGACAAGCCCCAGCGGCCAGCCGTTTAAACAAAAAATCGCCCTGCGCTTATCGAAAGAAAAGAATATTATTATTCTCTGCGGCCACTATGAGGGAATTGATGAGCGGGTGATGAAAGTGGTTGATGAAAGTATTTCTATTGGCGATTATGTCTTAACCGGCGGCGAGCTGCCGGCCATGGTGATGGTGGATGCGATCGCGAGACTTATTCCAGGGGTTCTCGGCAAAGAAGCATCACTGGTGAATGAATCCTTTGAAAATAATTTACTTGAATATCCGCAGTACACACGTCCGGCAAAATTCCTTGGGATGAAAGTGCCGACGGTTCTTTTATCCGGCAATCATAAAGATATTGAATCCTGGCGCCGGCAGGAAGCAGTTAAGCGTACGAAAAAGTTAAGACCGGATTTGCTAAAGATAAGTGTGGTTAAGCCCGAAACCCCCGCTGTTGACAGAAGCATTGTAATATGATACATTTTGTCACCTGCTCATTGACCTTTGTAGAACCAAAAGAATTGAGGTAGTCAATATTGGCCTTTGTCTCCTCAATGATAAATCCAAATTTTTTTCTTTAGTTGTACAAAGGCCCATAAGATAAAAGTTTGGGCAGGATATGTCTAAAGGAGGCTAAGGATGGTCAGCATAGAGGAAACAATTAAAAATATTGAAAAGCAGTATATACGCACGGACTTGCCGGGATTTAATGTGGGCGACACCGTCAAAATGAAAGTGAAAGTGGCGGAAGCCGATAAAATTCGTTTGCACCCCTTTGAAGGTATTGTGATCCGCAAAAGCGGCAGTGGTGTCAAAGCGACTTTTACGGTGAGAAAAGTTTCGTTCGGGGAAGGCGTTGAAAGAACATTCCCGATGAACTCACCCGTAATTGAAAGCCTGAAAGTTGTTCATAAAGGTATGGTGCGGCGGGCAAAATTGTATTATCTGCGTGATCGCGTGGGCAACAAAGTCACTGTTAAAAAAGAACAGGCGCAGCAAACCGTGCCACCGGTGCCATCGCAGCCAGCGGCACAATAGGATCGTTTATAAGTTCTTCCCTTCGCTTAATTTTTCAGCCCATATACTCAAAGACATTTGTCCATGATTCAATCCATGCCCTCCTCAATGCTGATCCATGAACAGCAAGCTCGAAGGGAAGGATTTGATTATATTATCGGGGTAGACGAGGCAGGCCGCGGCCCTTTGGCCGGGCCGGTTGTCGCCGCAGCGGTTTTTCTCAAAGAGGAATCTTTTCAAAGCACGATCCGGGATTCCAAAAAGATCAGTACACTCCAGCGGGAAAAGGCCTTTCAAGAAATTCAACAGAAAGCCTATGTGGGCGTCGGCGTAGTCAGTGAGGAGGTCATTGACCGATATAATATTTTACAGGCCACGTATCAGGCCATGGCATTGGCTGTTTTAGAATCGCTTAGGCAAATTTTTCCGCAGGAAGGTTATTATCATCGGCAGCATAAAATCTGCCTGCTGGTTGACGGAAATTCCTTTAAAGCAAATTTGCCATTTTCGCATAAGACGATTATTGGGGGAGATGATTTAAGCCTTTCCATTGCGTGCGCATCCATTGTTGCTAAGGTCACGCGGGATTGCATCCTTACCGAATATGACAAAATCTTTCCCGAATATGGCTTTGGCAAGCACAAGGGTTATCCAACCATCGAGCATAAATTAGCCATCAAAAAATATGGCCTTTCCCAAATTCACCGCAAAACGTTCAATGCGGCTTTATGAAGTATTCTAAAAAAGATTTAGGGCAGCAGGGAGAAAATGCAGCGGTAGACTTTTTGACGCGTCAGGGATATAGAATTTTAGAGCGAAATTTTCATAATAAATTAGGCGAAATCGATATCATCGCCTTAGATGATGGAGTCATATGTTTTATCGAAGTGAAGACCCGCCGGACGGCCGTTAGCGGCACACCCTTCGAAGCCATTTCAAGAATAAAGCAATTTAAAATCGCGCAGTTAGCTCTCAGTTATTTGAAATACAAAAAATTATTGGATCAGCCGGCCCGCTTCGATGTCATTGCGGTTCTTACGGGCGCCCACGATCCTATGAGAGTTGAGATTATTAAGAATGCTTTTGATTTTCCAGCCTAAATGCTTCTTTCTGAACGAAAATTTCCAGAAAATTCCTGGAAAATTCCCAGTAAATTATTGAAAAGGATAATTCTTTACGCTATCATAAATTCAACAATAACAACAGTTTTGCTCCCATTCATTGATTCTGATGACAAACTTTAAGAATTTTACGCTTAATCAATACCTCGATGTTCTTGCTCAGCGGACACCTGTTCCCGGAGGAGGTTCCGCCGCTGCCTTAACGGCGGCACTGGGAGCGGCTTTGATTTCCATGGTCGCGCACTATTCTTTGGGAAAGGGAAAGTCAGCCGCAATTGAGAAAAAAATCCGTGTGATTTTACAAAAAAGTGAGCGGCTGCGAGGGCAATTTTTGCAATTGGTGGACTTGGATGCGCAAGCGTATTTGAAAGTGGTCAAGGCTCAGCGGAATGCCCAGGCCAAAAAGGCCGCATTGAAAAAGGCGCGGGCCGTTCCGTTGGAAGTGGGGAGGCGGTGTTATTCCGCGGTTCAACTGACGCCCTATCTTCTCCAGCACGGAAATCAGTATGTGATCAGTGACATCCAAGTGGCAGTGGAATTTTTATTGGCGGCTTTTAAATCGGCCATGGTTAATGTGGAAATCAACACGCAGGGGATGACGCGATGAGCGCACGGCTTTTGGATGGGAAAATTTTAGCGGGTGAGATTAAGGAAAAACTGAGACGGGAAGTTAGCGATCTGAAGAAGACAACCGGATCGGTCCCCCAGCTTAAGAATGTCATGATAGGCGATGACCCAGGGTCATGCGCGTACGCCAATTCGCAAAAACGCATCGCTGAGCAAATTGGCATCAATTATGAGTTGATCAATTTACCCCAAGATATTTCTCAGGAAAAACTCATTGCGTATATTGCCCGGCTGGATCATGATCCGCAGGTCAACGGCATTATGATTCACAAACCAGTCCCTAAGCATATCCGTTATTGGGATGTGGCAAGCCATGTTGACATTAGAAAAGATTTAGAGGGAATCAATGTGGCGAATATCGGCAAAATGCTTTTGGGGGAGACAAAAATTGTTCCCTGTACGCCAGCGGCGGTGATGGAACATATCCTGTCAACGTCTGTGAACTTGCGTGGCAAGGAGACGGTTATCGTTGGACATAGTGATATTGTGGGAAAACCTTTAAGTTTGCTGCTTTTGCGGCAATATGCGACCGTCACTGTGTGTCATGTCGCAACCAGCGAAGCCGGTAAACTTCAGGAGCATGTGGGAAGGGCGGACGTTTTGGTCGTGGCGGTCGGTCGGCCGGCGTTGATCAAAGGAGAATGGATCAAAAAAGGCGCGGTGGTCATCGATGTCGGCATTAATCAAGTAGGCGATAAAATCGTTGGTGATGTGGAATTTGAAACAGCCGTGCGATGCGCCTCTTATATTACTCCAGTTCCCGGCGGCGTGGGTCCGGTGACGGTTGTGATGCTCATGAAAAATGGCGTTGAGGCTTATAAACTCCAAAAGGAATTAATTTAAATGAAGCGCATTGTTGTTTTGGGCAATTCTCTGGCGGGTATCAAAGCCCTGGAAGAAATCCAGGTGGTTGATCCGCAGGCCGAATGCCTTATGGTGAGCCTCGATGGGAATTATCCTTATTATCCTGACCGCTTGTACCAATATCTTGCTAAAGATATCTCTGCAAGCGAACTTTGGTATAAACCACAGAAATATTACGAAGAAAATAACATACAGATTGTCCTCGATAAGAGAATTGAAAAGATTAATTTTAAGAAAAATTCTCTCGCCACCGATCAAAAGGAAATCATTGGGTACGATGTTTTGATTATTACCCAAACGCCTGATCAAAAATTTCCGGATATTAAAGGAACAAACAAACGGGGAGTTTTTAATTTTCATAGATTATCCGATGTGGAGGAAATTTCAAAAGAGTTAACCTTTGCCGATGCGGCCGTTATTGAATCCGCTTCTTGGGCGGGATTCAAAGCCGCTTATGCGATGCGCCAGCGAGGCAAAGAAGTTTTACTGCTTGCTTCGAACCCAGTGGTTGTCTCACAGCTGGCCGAGGAGAGCGCACAGCTTATGATTCAGAATTTGCAAGAGCAGGGTATACGGGTTCTTTTGGATAATGCCATTGCCGAGGTTTTGGGTGACGGTGATGTCAAGGCGGTCCGTTTAAAATCTGGGAAAGTGATGGCCGCGGATATGGTCCTTTTTGATAATGTCCTGCCGCATCTAAAGATCTTCAATGACACGCCGCTTAAGGTGGGCCAACGAATTTGCGTGAATGCTTTTTTTAGAACTAACATAGAAAATGTCTATGCCGTTGACGAAATGTGTGATCCTAGCCGCGCTGATAACGCCAATAAGGGCTGGTCCGTAGAGGATTTGTTGGAACAAGGGAGGATCGTTGCCGCGGCGATCCATGGCCGTGAGATTTTATTCACTGCGGGTTCTGTCTCGGAACGAGCCAATATTATTAAGCTTTGTACAACCATTAGCAATAATTTTAAGAGAACAAAGCGACCTGCCTGATGAGCTCGTCATAAGACGAGCTCATCAGGCAGGAATATTGATTACCTTCTGCTTTTGGTTAAGCAAAGGTCAATAAAACTATGGTGGAAGAAATATTTAAAATGAAGTGTGCGGATCAGCCGAAGATTTCTTTGGAAAATTAATATTTTTTCTTGCCAAAATAAAAATTATGTATTATCCTAAATTTCAGAACGTACGAATTATGGCATATCGAAATTTTTCCGCATTTTTAATCATATCCATAACACTAATCTTTCCATCTTATGTTTTCGCAGAGATCAAAAATGAGATAGCTGAAGAATATCGTGTTAGGGGTTATGAGGAACAAAAGAATGGCAATCTTGAGCAGGCATTGGTGTTCTACACCAAATCCCTTGAATTAATTTCTGATAATGCTGCCGCATGGAATGACATGGGTGTTCTTTATGAACAGCTAGGCATTGAAACAAAGGCCGAAGAGAGCTACCGCAAGGCTATTAGATTTAATCCCAAATATCTTCCATCTTACGCCAATCTGGCTTATTTTTATCAGAAAAAAGGTGACATCGCGAAGGCAGTGGAATATTTTGAAAAGCGCTCCGAGCAAGGCGGGCCTAAGGATCCTTGGGCGCAGAAGGCCAAGGCGGAACTTTTTAAAATTGATCCACAGCGGCAGAAAAGGATCATTCAAGAAGAAAGCGAGCGGTTGGCGCAAGAATTGATTCAGAAAGCGCGTGACGAATTTGCCGCTCAGGTCGCACGCGCCGAGGGACATTATCAGGAAGGGCTCATGTTGTGGGACGAGAGGAATTATGCCGCGGCCATTGAGGAACTTGATGTTGCCTTATCGTTAACTCCCCAAAACCCCAAGATTCTGCGTGCCCGTGAAGAAATTTTGGAAGACAAGATGAAAGAGGAAGTTTATAAACACACGGATCAGGCCTTACAGATGTTAGATGAGGGTGATTTTCATTCTGCCAGAGATGATTTTCAAAAAATACTCACCATTATTCCAAACGAACCCGTTCAACTATCCGAATAAATATAACAATTATCCGACATGAATTGTCTTCACACGGTTAGGTCCGACTACAGACATTTGCATAAATATAGGACTTACGCGTTTGTCATTCCCGAATGCCTTTGTCGGGAATCCATTAGG
>CAYHTV010000055.1:0-12806 GCA_964359575.1 uncultured Planctomycetales bacterium | reverse complement strand
GTCTCCTCAATGATAAATCCAAATTTTTTTCTTTAGTTGTACAAAGGCCCATAACTATGTTACCTTAATTTTATTTAGAGGAAGATACTGTCGGAAAACCTCCTTTCAGTGTCATTGCGAGCGCTTTTTGCGAAGCAATCTTTCCTGGATTGCTTCGTCGCTACGCTCCTCGCAATGACACCGGGAGGATTTTCCGACAGTATCAGGAACATAGTACAGTACTGTGTCCCTCTATGTGCATAATTTCAGAAACACAGTACTATTTCTTCTTTGGCGAATAATTATTGTTGAGAATTTTAAGAATTTGTTCGCTGATATCACTGGACTTATCTCCATAAATCAAAACGCGATCGTTAAGGACATAAGTGTAGCCTTCTTTTTTCGCGTAGTCACTCACCACTTTTTCAATCTCGAGAAGGATTTCGCGAATTTTCTCATCGCGTTCTTTAGTCAAATCTGTTTTTTTCTGGCGGTCATATTCGATTAAATCCGTGCGCATTTTTTCAATATCATCCTGCAACTTTTTCTTTTCTTCTTCTTTCATAATGTCAAATTTTTGCTGCGCCTCGCGCAATTTATCGATTTTTCCATTGCGCTCCTTTTCATACTCTTTGGTTTTTCCTTCCAAAAAAGAATCATATTCCTTAGTCTTTGCGTAACTATCGAAGACCTTACTCAAATCCATGGTCCCAATTTTTTTCTCATCGCTCTGTGCGGGAGCGGGAAAAACGGAAAACACAACCAATAATAAAACTGTCAACCCAACCTTAAAACTTTTCACGATAGACCTCCTTTTTAAAACCCCCGGCTTACACTAAAATAAAATTTTCCTGATTTACTGTCTTCCCCTGGCTCATCGTTAAGGGGATAACCGTAATCCAAATTGACCGGGCCAATGGGTGTTTTAACTCTTAATCCAAACCCAGCGCCCGATTTATAACCGCCATTCCCAAAATCATCTACTTTGGACCAAACATTTCCCACATCGAAAAATGAAGCTAATTTCAAAAAGTCGATTAAGGGAATCGTATATTCGATATTGCCGACTAATAGAGACTCCCCGCCAATGGGATCTTCCGTAGCCGAATCCAGAGGGCCGACTTTGCGCTCATTATAACCGCGGATGGTCCGCGCGCCCCCCACAAAAAATCTTTCAAAAATCGGCACCTTATCACTGTCTCCATAACTGTCCACAATCCCGCCGCGGATACGAAATTCTAAGACAGAATTAAACTTTAAAGGAATATGATATCCGGCGCGGGATTCGATACGATAGAAATCTTTATCTCCCCCTAAAAACCCCCCGGCGATATCAAGTCCGCTGCTGACGATCAAACCCTTAGTAGGGCTAATCGAGCTATCCCGGGCATCGCGGGTGATCTCAAAGCCGGTCGAGCTCACGATATTTTTTCCTTCTTCAGCCTTTAAGTCAGCCGAAACGTTAGAATCAAAATTCCCGATATCAATATTTTCGAGCCGATAAAGAAGATTGCCCGAGACATATTCCGTAAACTGCTTTCCAAAACGGACATCGCCGCCGGTGCGTGTTTCATCATACGTATACCCTGTGTCACGCTCCTTATCGCGCTCCGTGCGAAAAATATCAAAGCCTCCCGAAACCGGATAATCAAAAATCCAGGGCTCCGTAAAACTCAAACGCAGATTGTTGCGCACGGAACCCGTTTCGGCCCGTGCCACAAAATTTTGTCCCCCTCCGGTGAAAGTCGGCCAATTGCTAAAGTCAAAATTTTTCTGCTCAATTTCCACAAACCCAACGACCTTATCAACAGTACTAAAACCACCGCCGAAGCTGAAAGTCCCGGTCTTGGCTTCTTTCACCTGCACAATGAGATCTTTTTTATCAGCCGTGCCCGTATCTTCGATATCATAACCGATGTCGTCAAAATATCCCAGGTTGCGCAGCCGTTCTTTGCTGCGCCGCAGCTTTGAGCCGTCAAATTGATCTCCGGGATGAAGCCGTAACTCTCGCCGTATAACGATATCGCGGGTCCGCGTATTCCCCTGAATTTTGATCTTGTTCACATACGCCAGATTGCCTTCCTTAATATCCATTTTCACGTTCACCTTGCCGGTTTGTGGATTTAATGACGTAGACTCGATCACCTTGGCAAAAATGTATCCTTTGTCGAAATATAACGATTGAATGTTATTGACATCCACCTTCAATTTTTCCCGGCTAAAAACCAAACCCGGCTTAGTCGCTTGAATAACGTCCGTAATCTCTTTTTGGGTCGCGACCGAATAACCCGTTAAATGAACATCCTCGACAAAATACTGCTTCCCTTCTGCGATCTTGATATTCACAGCCAATTTCCCTTGCTCGCCATAATCCAGACTATAGTCGGCAGATGCATCGATATATCCCACTTTTTCATAAAATGACGTGATCCGTTCCATATCTTCCTTTAAAATATCTTCATTCAAAAAACCGGAATTAAAAAAAGTCTTGGCTCTCGTCTTAATCACCCGGATAATGGCTTTTTGGCCAAAGGCCTTATTCCCATAAACATTAATCTGTTTGATACGAATCTGCCCGCCTTCGGTAATGATAAAATGAATTTTGGCTTTATTGCTGACCTCATCTTTTTTCGTTTCCACCTCAATTGTGACATTCGTTAATCCCTTCTTCGCATATAGCTCCTGGATGGTGTTAACATCATCCTTAAGGGCCTTTGGGTCCAAAAATTTACCCTGCCTTGTTTGAATTTTTGACAATAGCGCATGGCCTTTGATATAGCGTGTCTTTGAAAATGTCACCTTTTCCACAATCGGCTTTTCTTCTACAGTAATAATGACCCGGAACCCATCTTCATAATCTTGGCGGTCGACGCTCACATCAGAAAAATATCCTGTGCTGTAAAGCCTTTTGACATCATCGCTAATGATCGTTTGTAGATATTCTTGTCCCACACGGGTTTTGATCTTGGCTAAAATCGAAGCAATGCTGATCGTTTTGTTACCCCGCACTTCAATGGCTCTAACCACTTTGCTTTCCAGACTGCTTCCTAAACTCTTCAAAGGAACGGAAGAAGGCAAGGATTCCTGATCCAGCGGTTGTGCGAAAAGCACCGAAGGGAAAATACAAAACATCACTAAACCGAGGACTAATAATTTATAAATCACTTTTTGCATGGCTTGATTATAAAAGCAATATGGTTTTACGTCAATTAAGTATCAAAAATTTTTTGGGAATTGAAAAAAGATTCCGATCAGCAAGGCAACCCGCCTTATGCGCAATGGGGCAGCTATTCCTCCACGCGGGCTAAATTCTCAAACCGCATATATTCTTTAATAAAGGCTAATTTTACCGTTCCGGTTGGGCCATTACGCTGCTTAGCGATAATCAACTCAGCGACACCTTTGTTTTCTTCCGTCGGCATATAGTATTCCTCCCGGATAAGAAGCACAACCAAGTCCGCATCCTGCTCAATGGCTCCGGACTCACGCAAATCTGCCAACTGGGGACGGTGATCCTGACGGTTTTCTACCGCGCGAGACAGCTGGCTCAAGGCAATAACCGGAACGCTCAGCTCACGGGCGAGATCCTTCAAAGAACGCGAAATTTCGGAAATCTCTTGCTGGCGGCTGTCCGACTTATAAGGAACCCGCATCAACTGCAAATAGTCCACCACAATAAGCTGGATATCATAATTGGATTTCAAACGCCGCGACTTAGCTCTTAATTCAATTGTCGACAAAGCCGGCGTATCATCGATAAAAATCGATGAAGCGGAAAGTTTCCCGGCAGCCGCAGTCAGCTTCGGCCAGTCAGACGGCGATAAAAATCCCGAACGCACCTTATGCGCATCGACTCTCGCCTGCGAGCACAACATGCGCTGCACAAGTTGTTCCTTGGACATTTCCAAGCTAAAAACAACAATCCCCTTTTTAAGGTCAATGCCGGCATGATCCGCCATCGAAATAGCCAGCGCGCTTTTCCCCATGGAAGGACGGCCCGCCACAATAATTAAATCTGATTTCTGCAATCCCGAGGTCATGCGATCCAATTCCACATAACCCGTCGGCAGACCCGTGGTATACTCTTTGCGCTGGTAAAGATAGTCAATCGTTTCAATACTCTGGCGGACCAAATCTTTGACATGCACCGCTCCCCGGCGCTGCTCCATATCGGCAATTTCAAAAATAAGCCTCTCGGCGGTATCCACGATTTCAGTCACATCCGTTTTTGATTCATATCCTTCGCTGACAATCTGTGTTGCGTTACGAATGAGCTTACGGAGGATGCCCTTTTCTTTGACAATATGGGCGTAGTGTTCCACATTGGCCGACGTGGGGACAAAATCGATAATTTCTGATAAATAGGTGACTCCCCCTACGGCTTCGAGAAGGCCACGGTTCTTTAAAAGATCCGAAACCGTGATGATATCGACATTTTTATGATTATTGTAAAGATAAACGATAATGGCATAGATATGCCGGTGGGCTTCTTCGTAGAACCATGATTCATCAAGAATCTCGATAACGAGACCTATCGCCTCGTTGTCAATCAACATGGATCCCAAGACAGATTTTTCCGCCTCAACATTCTGCGGTGGAACTCTTAGCTCTTGATGACCCATAACTTCCGCTCTTCAATGATCCGGTTAATTTTAAACCTTAACTGACGGAGGGGACAAATTACTTTTTTGTGACCCAAAGTCGAATTTTTGCAGTAATTTCTGAGTGCAGCCTGACATTCACATCGTAAATGCCTAATTCACTAACCGGCTTTTCTAAAATAATATTTTTCTTATCTACCGTATAGCCTTCCTGCTCCAAGGCATGGGCGATGTCGGATTCAGAGACTGAACCATACATCTTTTCAAGATCATTGACTTCAACGGCAACCGTGCAAGAAACCTTACTCAATTTTTCAGCAAGCTGCTGAGCCTCTTCTTTAATCCGACGATCCTGCTCAACTCTTTGGGCTTTTTGATTTTCAATTTTTTTAAGATTGGCCGGGGTCGCTAGATACGCCAATCTTTTAGGAATAAGATAGTTGCGCGCAAAACCCGATTTGACTTTAATCACATCGCCGATCTTACCAATAGATTGTACGTCTTGACATAATATGATTTCCATAAATGCTCCTTAATTCGGGCAAACTTTCTTACGCCGTCGCTCGGCCAACCGGCAGCAATCCTAAAAAACGGGCGTGCTTAATTGCCACCGTTAATTTCCGCTGCTCTCCTGCCGAAATACCCGTAAATCGGCGAGAAAGAATCTTGCCGCGATCGGTCAGATATTTTTGCAAAAATGACAAATTCTTATATTCAATCTTTTCATCCTTAATCGTGTAAAACCGGGCTGGTTTACCGCCGCCTCTTCTCCTATCAGTGGGTCCCCCCATCCCAAAGCGGTTTGCGCCTCGCTCTCGCTCTGCAAAACGCCGCCCGCCGCGCGCCCCATGCGATGATTGCCCTGGACGCGATGGGCGCGATGACCGTCCGAAACGGGATGAACGGCCGGAATAACCCGAAGATCTATTGCGTGTTGTCATAGCCAATTTTACTTCCTCCTTTTGAATTTTTCACTCTTATTCATCCCAGGCGACATCTTCGGGACGAATTGTTTCACTTTCCGGGGGACTCACCAATGTCTCAGTTTCCATATTCTGGCTCGTTGCCGTCTGACTGACATTAGACTTAAATGTTCCTAAAAACTGAACCCGCTCGGCACGGACATCAATCGTGCTGCGCTTCTGCCCATCACTGGTTTCCCAACTGCGGGATTGCAAAACCCCTTCGACAAAAATAGGGCTTCCCTTTTGCAAATATTGGCTGCAGGCCTCGGCCTGTTTATCCCAAACCGTTACCGTTAAGAAGCACACATCCTCTTTAACCTCACCGGATTTATCACGAAATCTTCGATTCACGGCCAATCCTAAATTAGTCACGGCCACCCCCGCCGGCGTATAGCGCAACTCTGGATCACGGGTTAAATTCCCGATTAAGAAAACTTTGTTCAGGCTTGCCATCTTTTCTCCTCCATAAGCTAAACAATTTTCTAAAATTATTTCGATAATCGCAACAAAAGAAATCGCAAAACCCGCTCGTTAAGTTTCAACGCCTGCCGGATCTTATTGATAGCCGCGGCCGCACTTTCAAAATTCATCACATAGTATGTGCCGTGCGTGCTTTTCTTAAGAGGGAATGTCAACTTGTGCTTATCCAGCCAGACCTGACTGTTGATCACCTTCCCTTCGCTTTTCATAACGATTTCTGTTGCCTCTTTGAAAATAGCATCTTTTTCTTCCTGCGATAACATCGCATTAATCACAACCATCAGCTCATACTTATTCATCTTCTTTCCTTCTGTTAAATTGATTCATCGCACTGCTGAGCCCCTGGCCCAGCCAAGTCTCACAGCATTCGCTCGCCTCTTTAATAAACTCTCCCAGTTTTTCCTTCTCAACTGGAGCGAACCCTCCCAAAACAAAATCTACAACATCTTCCTTATTTTTCGGGGAGCCTACACCCAAACGCAGCCGATTAAATTCTTTCGTTTTTAAATGTTCAATAATCGAAGTTAATCCGTTGTGTCCACCGTCGCTGCCGCGCGCGCGCAGCCGCAGTTGGCCAAACTCAAGGCTCATATCATCCGCGACCACTAAGACATTGCGCGGGTCAACATTCCTTTGGACGAGAAGCTCTTTGACCGCAAGCCCCGAATTATTCACATAGGTTGAAGGCAGCAAAAGATAAACATCCTTTTCTTGAATTTGACCGTGTGCCGCAACCCCACGGCTGATAATATTTGCCGAAAATTTTAATTTGTGGCGCGCGGCGAAATGAGTAACAACAAGAAAGCCAAGATTATGACGGGTATACTCATAATCTTTTCCTGGATTGCCTAACCCCACAATAAGATGTATTTCGGACAAATCTCAACCTGCTACTTCTTTTCCTCTTTGGCGGCTGGCTTAGCAGTGGGCTCACCCTCTTTTTTCGCTTTTTCGCCTTCTTCTTTCTTCTTTTCTTTAATGACTTCGGGTTCGGCTTTACCCGTTTCTTCGGTCACCGCGGCCTCGGCTAGGGCTTCTTCCCGCTTAGGAACAACGGTAAGGACAATGGACTCTGGATCATGCTTTGTCGTCACTCCTTCCGGCAGCACCAAATCACGAACATGAACCGCCTTATTGAGTTCCAAATGGGTAACGTCCACTGTCAACTGCTGGGGGATTTGGGTAGGCAAGCAGACAATATCCAATTCCCACATAATATGCTCCAAAACGCCGCCGTCTTTTTTGACGCCGACCGCTTCGCCTTTCGCCGCGATCGGAACTTTGACTTCAATCTTTTCAGTTAAAGAAATCTGGTTAAAATCAATATGCAGGATGCTGTCGGTCACCGGATCATGCTGCTCTTCTTTTAGAATCACCGCATAATCCCGCAGCTTCTTATCGCCATCCATGACGTTCATATGGAACAAGACGGTCTGCCCCCGGTGATGACGCATGATCCGCTCGTATGAGCGGCGCTCGATTTTCACCGCGGTCGGTTTATTTTTGCCGCCGTAAACAATGGCCGGGACAAAATTTTCCCGACGCATTTTACGAACCCTTGAACTTCCCATTTCACTTCTGACTTGTACATCTAACTTAATTTCTTCCATCTTGCACCAACCTCCTCAATCACATAACCTGGCCTTATTTCTTTCGTTATTGACCTTTGTAGAACCAAAAGAATTGAGGTAGTCAATATTGGCCTTTGTCTCCTCAATGATAAATCCAAATTTTTTTCTTTAGTTGTACAAAGGCCCATAAATTATGGGTTGTTTACCGCGTGACATCAAACAAACAACTCACCGATTCTTCGTTATGAATCCGATGAATTGCCTCGGCCAAAAGCGAAGCTACCGACACCACTTTGATCTTGGGGTTCTCCTTGGCCTTATGAAAAGGAATGCTATCGGTAATCACCACTTCCTTCAAAGCCTTGCAGTGCTGAATTTTCTCTAAAGCATTTCCGGAAAGTATACCATGGCTGACCGCCGCATACACTTCGGTCACCCCTTTTTTCGTTAACGCTTCAATTGCCTCGATCAAAGATCCCGCCGTCGCCACCATATCATCAACGAGCACGACCTTTTTGCCCTTGACCGAACCTAAGATGTGCATCACTTCGGTTTTCTCAGGGCTCATACGGCGCTTGTCAACAATGGCCAAACTAGCGGATAACTGTTTCGCATACGCCCGCGCCATTTTGATGCCGCCGACATCCGGGGAAACCACCACCAAATTTTTTAACTTCTTAAGAGCAAAATAATCACACAAAGAATTAATGGCGTACAAATGATCCACCGGAATATCAAAAAATCCCTGAATCTGATTGGCATGCAAGTCCATGGTCAGAACACGATTGACACCCGCCGCCACGATCAAATTGGCCACCAGTTTCGCCGTAATCGGAACCCGCGGCTGATCTTTTCTATCCTGCCGGGCATACCCGTAATAGGGAATCACCGCCGTAATCCGATCCGCCGAAGCCCGACGGGCCGCATCGATCAGGATCAAAAGCTCCATAATATTATCGTTGGTTGGTGGAGAAGTGGGCTGGATGATGAACACGTCTTTGCCGCGGATATTTTCCAGAATCTTCACGCGGATTTCACCTTCGCTAAACCGCCCCACTAAAACTTCAGTCAACGAAACATGCAAACATTCACAAATATCTTTTGCCAATTTTGGATTGGCATTGCCGCAAAAAATTGCCATGCCATTCATTTAATGTATTCTCCTTCGTCAAGGGACGACCCTTCGGGTCGCCACTTGCCCGTGGCATGAAACCACGGGCAAGTACGGAAGCTAAGGCCACGGGCTTGCCCGTGGCCTTAGCTTCCGTAAAATTCGTCCCGGCACTCCCACAATAATGCCCTGCGCAGGAATGACTGTCCCTTGTTTAATGACACATCCCGCTCCCGTTATTGCTTTTTTTCCCACTTTAACCGGCGCAATCAGAATCGAATCCGAACCAACAAAAGCCCCATCCGCAATGTGTGTCACATTCTTATTTTTTCCGTCATAATTTGCCGTAACTACCCCCGCTCCGATATTTACCTTTGCCCCGACCCGCGCATCGCCCAAAAAGGCGAAATGTTTCAACAAAGTCTTTTTTCCCAAATGCGTGCGCGAGACTTCGGTAAAATTTCCCACCTGCGCCTCGTTGGCAATTTTGGTCCCGGGCCGCAACCGGGCGAATGGCCCAATCACGCAATTTTTACCGATCCGGATATTATTTTCAATGACCGTGAAAGGGTGAATGGTTGTGTCCTGGCCAATCTTGACATCAGCATCGATGTACGTCGCAGCCGGATCGACAATCGTAACACCATCGGCCATAAACCTCTGCAAAATCCGCTGCCGTACAACTGCCGCTGATACCGCCAAGTCCTCCCTGGTATTAATACCCAATCCTTCCTGCGCGTTTGGTGTTTCAACCGTGGCAACCAGGTGCCCGCGTTCCACCAAAATTTCAATAGTATCGGTTAAATAAAATTCCTTTTTCCTTGGATTCAGCTTTATCGCTTTAAGCGTTTCCAATAATTCCGGGTAACGGAAGCAATAAACTCCAACGTTAATCTCGCCAATATTCTTTTCAACATCAGTCGTATCTTTATGTTCACGGATCGCCAAGACCGTCCCTGCTTTGCCACGGATAATCCGGCCATAACCCAACGGCTCTTCCACCACGGCGGTTAAAAAAGTGCACGCCGCCCGCGACGCGTGATGTTTTTGAATCAATTTTTTAACGGTTTCTTTCGTCAAAAGCGGCGTATCGCCGCACAAAATCAGCACATCCCCGCGGTATTCCTTCAAAAAAACTGAGGCCGCCTTCACCGCATCCGCCGTACCTAATAATTTTTTCTGCACGACACTCACAACATCTTTAGGAAGATATTGCCGCACGGCCTCATGCTGATACCCTAAAACCACACAAGTTTTCAAAGAACCCACCGCCTTCGCCACTTCTAAAACATAGTGCAGCAACGGCCGGCCACAAACACAATGCAAAACTTTCGGCACACTGGATTTCATCCGCGTGCCTTTCCCCGCGGCCAATATAATCGTTCGTAATGCTTTCATAAAGCTGAAATTTATTTTGCCGCTCTCCAAATTTCAGCGGCTTGATCATTGCCCAGCCAGGGCTCGAACCTGGAAAACGAGATCCAAATTCTCGTGTGTTACCGGTTACACCACCGGGCAAAATACAAATGCTCACTCATCCTCATGAGCATCCGAATGGGCGTAATTGCGCGCTGTTGTGCCTTTTCCAGTTTCTTGCTTATAAGTCTCTAATATCTTCGACTGGAGGTATTCCCGAAATTCTTTGGAAATAGGGTGAGCAATGTCCCGGTGTTCTGCTTTAACATCAGCGATGTGTTGATATTCCAGCGGTAAAGCACTGCCACATTTATTGCAAAACTTGCTTCCGGCCTCATTCTTGAAGGCACATTTGGGACATTGGGTTTTGAGCTTACGTGAGGGCATGGCGATAAACAAACCATTCGCCCCTTGGATCACTTTAATATTTCGCACAACAAAGGCATTATCGAACGTTACGGTTGTGTAGGCCTTCAACTTTTTATCCTGGCCTTCTTTGATAAACACCCGGACCTCTGTGATCTCCATAGCCTTACGCTCCTCGTCAATATGTCCTAACGACAAAAACCCGATGATAATACTTTTTTAGAACATTTTTGATATGTTCCGCGCTTTTGGGAGAATTTGTCAAAGCAAATATTGAAGGGCCACTACCGGAAAGCGAAACCCCGTAAGTATTTAATCCCGCCATCCTATTCTTCAGTTTCAGCAAGCTGGGACAAAGCTGGAAAACTCTTTCCTCCAAATCATTACAGAGCAACTGACCAATATTATAAAGATCATTATTCCCTAAACAACGGCGTAGAATATTAACATTATACTTTTTCTTTGTCAATAAATTCGTACGGCCGGCCTTTTTAAAATTTAATCCCTCAAAGACGGTCTTCGAATACATTTTAAGGCGAGGTGTCACAATAACATGCCAAAGTTTTGTCGGCAGAGTCAACGGTTGAATTTTATCCCCCCGTTCTGTTCCTATGGCCCAGGAAGAGTCGTACAGAAAAAAGGCGACGTCGGCGCCTATCTTTTTGGCATAAGCGACCAACTGCGCTTGCGTCAATGATAATTTCCAAATTTTATTTAAGCCTAAAAGTGCTGTAGCTGCGTTACTTGAGCCGCCCGCCAGTCCCGCCGCCACCGGAATATGCTTTTTAATATCAATTTTTATGCCATGGGGAATTTTAAAATCCTCTTGCAGCATTTGCGCGGCTTTATATACTAAATTTCTTCTCCCCAGGGGAACCTGCGGGTCATTGCAGGTAAGGCGAATTGTTCCTTGAAAATTTAAGCGAAATTGCAGTTCATCACAGAGATTGATCCGCTCAAAAAGAGTCACCAAATTGTGATATCCATCGGGGCGCTGGTTGATAACTTTAAGATAAAGATTCAATTTGGCAGGAGATCGTAGGGTGAGACTTGGCATAAGAGCCTTCCAGACACTTACCTGGTCATGGTAGAACCCACCGCCATATTTTTATTCAATTGTTTCAATTTTTCCACAACAGCGGCTTGAGCGGGACGCAGCTCAACGGAGAGTTTCCAATATTTCTCGGCCTGGTTGATATCATTTAATTTGTAATAGACATCGCCTAAATGATCATAAATAATGGCATCCTTTATGATAGTATCTGCCTTCTTAAGCGATTCTAAAGCTTCCGCATACATTCCCTTTTGGTAATAAACCCAGCCCAAACTGTCTAAATACGCTCCATTATTAGGATTAATGGTTACCGCCTGTTTCACCAAATCTAAGGCTTCGTCCAACCGTGCCGCATCTTCCGAATAAAGATAACCGAGGGAATTAAGGCTCCCGTCGTGCTGTGGATCAATCGCAATGGATTTCGTAAAAAAATCAACGGCCTTCAACTTTTGCTTGATTTCCAAATGCAGTGATCCCAGCAAAAACATAACCTCGGCATTTTGGGGCTCCAATTGCAAAATTTTTTCAAATTGCTCAATAGCCTTAGAGTATTTTTTTTGGGAGTAGTAAAGCTGACCCAGATAGCCAAAAATCTCAGGATTCCCCGGCTCCGATTGCGAGAGGGATTTCAGAATATGCTCATATTCTTCTGAGGCAAGATCGTATTTTTTTTGAGTGGAATAAATCAAGGCCAGCAGATAATGCGCCTGTAAATCTTTGGGATTGAGTTGAATCGCGGTCTTCAGCTCTACCGTGGCCTGTGCATAAGCGCCTAAACGCGCGTAATCCGACGCCAGTTTGAAATGGATTAAATAACTGGCAGATTCGTATTCCAGCGCTCTTTTATATTCCGTGATCGCGTCTTCGGGAGATTCATACAAATCACAGATCACTCCCATGGTGTAATGGGCCAAGGCTTCAGCCGAGTGCGAAACTGTCCCGGCAGAATAACTCTTCTCTGGACCATAAACCAAAAAAAAGAATAACGCCCACAGACAAAAGAGTCTTAGGATTTTTTGTAATAATGGCATTGCTGAGCTGGTGTTAAGCCCAATCTCGTTTTTTGAGATGACGGAGGGCTTTGCGCAGTTTTTTGCGTTTGTGTGTTCGGATTTTTCGTAATTTTCTTTTGCGGCCGCACGGCATACTAATGACTCCTCCGATGTTTTATTATTGAAATCGGTGTCCCGACTTCTTTTAAAAGTAAGTTCAATGCTGTCTTAATTAGCATTTTGTCATTCCCGCGAAGGCGGGAATCCAGTC
>CAYHTV010000054.1:0-13035 GCA_964359575.1 uncultured Planctomycetales bacterium | reverse complement strand
ATATTAATCATCAGAGGAACAAGGTACTGTACCTGCCTACCGCAGGCAGGCTGTGGCCCTCTAAACATAATTTGATAGTGTCGGAAAACCCTCCCGGTGTCATTACGACACTGAAAGGAGGTTTTCCGACACTATCAATTTAGGTAACACAGTACTAGTACACTGTAACAGAAATTTTTAATCTTATATTCCCTCTCCCAGAGGGAGAGGGCTAGGGTGAGGGATAGAGAGATCAACGTCAATTTTCCCCTCATCCTGACCTTCTCCCAAAGGGGAGAAGGAATTATAACATCAGAAATTAATGTTACAATGTACTAGGCCTAAATTACTATTTTCATTCTTAAAAGTCAAGTTGATTCACTGAGAAACCATGGATATTCTATTTTTTTTAATTTTTCCAGCCTTTGTGAAAAAATCCATTTATAATAAATCCCATTAGAGGACGCGGTTTTCTAACGGGATGAATAATCATGAATAAATCTTCACGGTTTGCCACTTTTTATTTGCCGTTTATCTTGATTGCGGTCGGCATATTCTTAAGGTTCAGTCATTATTTGGCGAATCGCTCGTTCTGGCTGGATGAGGCCTGGGTAGCCTTAGACCTCAATCACCGTTCCCTACTCGAGATATTCACCTCAGAAAATTACATTAAGCCGGTCCCCATCGGTTTTGCCCTTATGTGTAAAATGTTCCGGCAGCTTCTGGGAAATTATGAGTATGCCTTTCGATTATTTCCATTTCTTTCCGCGATTGTCTCGTTGTTTTTATACTACGCCTTTCTTAAGCGTGTTGTCTCTTCGCTAACGGTTTTGCTTGCCCTTGGCCTGTTTGCCCTTTGTGAATCCTTGATTTATTATGCCGCTGAGTTGAAATATTATTCCAGCGATGTGATGGTTACGTTGCTCTTATTTTTGTTGACGGTGATTTTCGAGCAGCGCGGTATGAAGGATTTTCACATGCTCATTTTAGCTATCGCCGGTTCATTGGCCCTGTGGATTTCGCATGTTGCGGTATTTATCTTTGCAGCCATTGCGGTAACATTCGGATTTTTATATTGGTCAAGAAAGAAACCAAAGCAGCTTTATAAATTTTTGTTAATCCAATCTTTATGGCTCGTAAATTTTATTATTATGTATCTTGTCACATTCTCTAAAATCGAAAGTTACCATGGCCTTAAAAAAATGTGGGATGTGGGGTTTTGGCCGTCGCCGCTGTGGTCGCTGGAGAGCGCGGCGTGGTTGAAAAATGCCCTGCTGGGTCTCTTGAAAGATCCGGCGGGGTTGCAATTCCCGCTTTTGGGGGCGTTCCTTTTTGTGCTTGGATTTTTTCATTTTTTGAAAACGCGGTGTGATAGATGTCTGATGCTGGCCATTCCCATATTGTTAGTCTTAGTGGCATCGGTATTTCGCAAATACCCTTTTTCCGGAAGGGTTTTAGTATTTTTGGTGCCCATCGTTTTATTGTTCATCGCCGAGGGGATAACCTTCATCATTGAAAAAAAACGGAAAGATTATATTTTAGCGATGCTGCTCGTTGTCCTAGTGTTTTTTTATCCGATCAAAAACGGCCTTTACTATCTTCGTCATCCGCATGTGCGGGAAGATATAAGGCCGGTCATGCTTTATTTAAAAGAGCGCCAACAGGAAGGGGATTCTCTATATTTGAATGCTTCTGCACGGTATGCGTATTGGTATTATTTGCAATATTATCATTTTGAAAATTCTAGCAAGTTGGAAGGGGTTTTTACCGATGAGCTGGCGTATGATGACACTGGGCCTTTCAGCTATTGGTTTCCGGTTGTCTCATATCATTTTAATATCATGGATTATCCCTTGGTGGAATTTTTGCCGGGGGAAGTGATGCGCTCAGTCACCGAAGACTTTATTCGCTTTCAGGGACCGCCAAGAGTCTGGGTTTTATTCACGCACTGTGAGCCGAGCTTACAGCAGTTTATTCTGAATGGCCTTCACCACACAGGACAAAAGATTGATGAGTTTCATAGTGAAGGGGTGGTACTTTATCTTTTTGATTTGCGGGCCTCATAAAAAGCAAGATTTTTCAGAGAGACTGCATATTGTCCTGAATTTAATTGACAAATAACGATCGCGCGTGTAGTCTCATAAATAATTGTTCAATATTTTATTAATGGAGAGGAGTCAGTAGATGGCAACCGGAAAAGTCAAATGGTTCAACGCAAAAAAAGGGTATGGATTCATCACTGCGGATACGGGAGAGGACGTGTTTGTGCATTTTAGTGAAATCCAGGAAGGCGGTTACAAGAATTTGGATGAAGGCCAAGCGGTGGAATTTGAAATGACCAAGGATGCCAAGGGGTTCAAAGCTAAAGGTGTTGTGAAGGGGAAGCGATAAAATAATCTTATTTCCAAAGGATTCTCAATCCATGCCGCGACAGGTTAAAGAAATATCAAGAATGATTGGGTTGCCGCCGGGCACTCCCGTTTTTATTGGCGAGCAATCGACCAAACCCACCAAGATCACCATCATTGATTACGATCAAAGCAATTTTCAAGAAAAAGAGATAAAAAGCCTGGAAGAATGCTTTCCCTACCGGGACAGCCCCACGGTCACTTGGATCAATGTGGATGGTATTCATGATGTGGATTTGATCCAGAAAATCGATCAGCATTTCGGCATCCACCCTTTGGTATTGGAGGATATTGTTAACACCACGCAGCGCCCAAAAATTGAAGATTTTGGCGAGAATATTTATATTGTTCTTAAGATGCTGTACATCGACCCAGGAGAAGAAATCATTTCGGAGCAGGTCAGTATCATTTTAGGACAGAATTATGTCATTTCTTTTCAGGAAACAGAAGGATTTGACGTTTTTAACACCATCCGGGAGCGTATCCGCAATAACAAGGGCCGGGTGCGCAAAGCCGGCGCGGATTATTTAGCCTATTGCCTTTTGGATTGTATCGTTGATTATTATTTTGTCATTTTGGAGGGGCTTGACCAAAAGATTGAAAAGATGGAAGAGGAATTGGCTCGGTCAGTGCGCCAAGAGATCCCGCAGGAGATTCATCTTTTAAAAAGAGACATGATATTCTTGCTGAAACAGATTTGGCCCTTGCGGGAGGTCATCAGCAATTTTCAGCATACAGAATCGCGCCTCGTCAAGAAAGCCACCGGCATTTATCTGCGCAATGTCTACGACCATGCCGCTCAGGTTATTGACACGATTGAAACATTCCGCGACATCCTTTTTGGCATGTACCATCTGTATGTCTCGAATCTCAGCAACAAAATGAATGAGGTCATGAAAGTTTTGACGATTATCGCGACGGTGTTTATCCCGCTTAATTTTATCGCGAGCGTGTATGGCATGAATTTTAAATATATGCCGGAGCTGGAATGGCGCTGGGGTTATTATGATGTGCTCGCTTTTATGTGCCTGGTTGCTATTGTGATGCTGGCCTATTTTAGACGGCAAAAGTGGCTGTAATGTTTTATCCCGCCGAAGCGTTCCCCGAATAATTTTCAAACCTTGTCCTGCCATCTGTAACTCCCCCAGTTTTTCTTAATAAAAATTTAATATTATATTTATCAAAATTTAACACATTTACTTTATATTCTCTAAAGAATCATCGCGCATTCCATTTTGATTTAATCAGAAATTAATATTGGCTTTATCTAATTTTTATCATCTCCCTGTATAGTTAACGCCAAGCTGAAAAAAGGGAAGGTTGGCTTTGGCTAAAGAGAGGAGGTGGAATATTTATGGAAAAGCCAATCGTGATCAGTAGTCACGAAGATATGGTTGTTACTATGATCCGCACGCAAGTGAGCTCGCTTCTCAGTGTTCTCGATCATATCGAGATGGGGAATGTCATGAATGGTTATGTGCATGAGACACTCAAACGTGTTGAAAAGAATATTCATTGGTTAAGGAAAGATATCTTGCCTGATGAGTGATTGTCACTAACACTGCGTTACCTAAATTTTGTAGAGGAACGCAGTATTGTACCGTGTTCTCCCGAATATAATTTAGGTAACACGTACTAATGGAGGAGATAACTCATGAAAAGAAATATTTGCATTTTTACCGTGGTCATTTTATTAGGGCTGACCCAGCTGTGTTTGGCCGCATCGACGCAAGTTGACGCCCTTATTGAAAAATTGGTTGAGAAAAATATTCTCAGCCGTCAGGAAGCGATCAAGTTAAAAGGAGAAATCGCGGCCGATGAAAAATTGATACGAGAAGAAGGATTAAAGCAGAACCTCCCTTCATGGGTGCAGAATTTAAAACTCAAAGGTGATTTCCGATTGCGTCTGCAGTGGGAAAGAAAGCAGCATGCCGCGGAAGAAAGGTTCAGGGGGAGAATGCGCTATCGGCTGGGCCTCGAAGCTAAACTCAGTGATTCAGTCAAGATTGCTTCTGGGCTGGCCAGTGGCGGTGATGACCCCCGCTCCACCAACCAAACTTTTGAAAATTCTTTCCAGCATCCTGATATTCGTTTGGATTATGTTTATGCTGAATTCACTCCGCCGGAGGTGAAGGGATTAAGAATGGCTGGCGGTAAACATCTTATGAAGGATTATCTCTGGACCACGACCGATCTTCTTTGGGATTCCGATATCAATCCCGAGGGGGGATCGCTGCATTATGACCATGACATTTTCAAGGGTGCCACAGGATATGTGAACAGCGGTGTTTGGGTGATTGATGAAAATGGCGCCACAGACCGAACAGATCCATTTATGAATTTCGTCCAAGGGGGTGTTAAATTCCAAAATGAGAATTTAGGTATGGACGCTAATTTGGCCGGTATTTATTATGCTTTTCATGGAACCAAGGGAACGGATCTTGAGCATGAAAAAAATACCAATACCCAAATCACGGGTGCCGACAGCGGTTTGCGCTACGATTACGACTCGGTGGGGACCTCGGCTGAGATCAGTCTTAACCAACCTTTCGCTTTCTTGGGGGTAGACAAAATCGAACATGCCGCAGTCTTTGGCGATTACATCTATAATACCGACAGCGGTGATGGTCGTAACGAAATCGATGACGGTTATGGATGGGCCTTGGGCGCCCGCTTCGGTGATAAGAAAGTTATCAACTGGGGGCAGTGGCAGTTGAAATACATTTATGCTCATCTGGAAAAAGATGCCTTTCCAGATATCTTTCCCGACTCAGACCGTTTCGGCGGAAGCACAGATATGAAAGGTCATGAGATCATCGCGGAATTTGGTATCAACAAAAACACGTCCTTTTCCGTGGATTATTATCAGGCAAAGAGAATCAGGGCTTCCGAGCAGACGGAACATCTTGTTCAGGGAGATGTCAATTTTAAATTTTAGGTGATAAAATTCTTTATGGATTGATTTTCTAGGAGGATAAAATGAGGAAAATAATTTTTGTCATAGGGATTGTCAGTTTGTTTTTATCTCATCTTGCTTTTGCGGCATCTGAGCTGATCCGTGTGGACGGCTCCAGCACGGTTTTTCCCATTACCGAAGCAGTGGCCGAAGAATTCCAAAAATCTTCGGGAGGAGTCAAAGTTATGGTGGGTATTTCCGGAACCGGCGGCGGTTTCAAACGTTTTTGTCGGGGAGAAACCGATATCAGTGACGCCTCGCGGCCTATTAAAGAAAAAGAAATAGTCGCTTGCAAAGAATCCGGCATCGAGTATATTGAATTACCGGTGGCCTATGACGGCTTGGCGGTGATGGTGAATCCCGACAACACCTGGGTTGATCATTTGACCGTTAAGGAATTAAAAAAAATATGGGAACCGGCTGCCCAAGGAGTGGTGATGAAGTGGAGTGATGTTCGGGCAGGTTTTCCGGATCGCACGATAAATCTTTTCGGTCCGGGGACCGATTCGGGAACGTTTGATTATTTTACCGAAGCCATTAACGGCAAATCCGGCAGCAGCCGCGGCGATTTCACCGCCAGCGAAGATGATAATGTTTTAGTCGAAGGGATCGCCTCCGATGCCGGGGCCCTGGGCTATTTTGGCTTGGCGTACTATGAGCAAAACAAAAATAAACTCAAATTAGTGCCGATTGATGATGAGAATAATACAAACGGCAGCGGCCCGATTGCTCCTTCCGAAAAAACCGTCATGGATTCAACGTATCAACCGCTCGCCCGTCCTATTTTTATTTATGTGAATGTCAAATCGGCTGCTAAAGAATACATTAAAAAGTTTGTGGAATATTATATGAGCCATGCCGCTCCTCTCGTGCAGGAAGTCGGTTATATTCCTTTGCAGGAGGAGGCGTACGCGGCGGGTCTCCAGCGTTTCAAAATGGGAATGAAAGGTTCGGTCTTTGGAACCGGAAAAACGAAAGTCGGAGTGAAGATGGCGGACCTTCTCAAAATGGAACGGTAATGGAAGTCCCCAATAAAATGTTGCGCAAATTCAGGGAAAAACTGATCGAAAGGCTGCTGTTTTTATGCAGCCTTTTATCAGTTTTTACAACTTTAGCGATTATCTATGTTTTATTTTCGGAAACTTTGGGATTTTTTAAAGAAGTCTCTCTCTTCAGCTTTTTAACGGATCCGCAGTGGACGCCGCTTTTTACAAATAAACATTTTGGCATTCTGCCCCTTTTGTGCGGGACCGTTTTAACCACTACGATCGCGATTGCGGTAGCGGTTCCCATCGGTCTTATCAGCGCTGTTTATCTCAGTGAATATGCTTCGGAAAAGATGCGTAATATCATCAAGCCGTGTATGGAAATCTTGGCGGCTGTCCCAACGGTTGTGTATGGCTATTTTGCGCTGCTTTTTGTGACTCCTTTATTAAAAAAGATTATACCGCAGTTAGCCGGATTTAATGCGCTTTCCGCGGGATTCGTCATGGGGATTATGATTATTCCGCTTGTTTCCTCCTTGAGCGAAGACGCGATGCATGCGGTGCCGATAGGTCTGCGTGAAGGAGCCTACGCCCTCGGTTCGCACAAAATTCAAGTGGCGTTCCGTATTGTCTTTCCGGCGGCGCTCTCTGGGATTACCGCGGCAGTGATTTTGGCAGTTTCACGGGCGATTGGCGAAACCATGATAGTGGCGATTGCCGCGGGTCAGCAGGCCCGATTGACCTTGAATCCTTTAGTGCCGATTGAAACAATCACCGCGTATATTGTTCAAATCAGCCTGGGGGATACGCCCCACGGCACCATTGAATATAAAACGATTTTTGCCTGCGGCGCGGTCTTGTTTGTTTTAACTTTTATTTTGAATGTAATCAGTTTCAAGCTGAAAAAAAGATTTCAGGAAAATTATGTCTAAGAGAACTTGGAATAAACGCCAGAATAAAATTTTTAATTGGGTGGGGATAGGAACCACCTTTTTCGGCTTATTGGTCCTTTTCGTTCTCATGGTTGATATTTTAAAAGATGGTCTGCCGCGCCTTGGCTGGGATTTTTTGATGAGTTATCCTTCCCGCAAACCTGAACAAGCAGGCATCCTCTCGGCCTGGGTGGGAACGGTATGGATTATGTTTACGACTGCGACGTTTGCGATCCCTTTAGGAATTGGCGCTGGAATTTATTTGGAAGAATACGCGCGCAAGAACCGGTTGACGGATTTTATTGAAATCAATATTGCTAACCTGGCCGGTGTCCCATCGGTAATCTATGGAATTTTGGGATTAGGATTATTTGTACGGTTTATGAAACTCGAGCGCAGTGTTTTGGCAGGGGGATTGACGTTAGCGCTGCTTATTTTGCCGGTGGTTATTCTTTCCACGCGGGAAGCCCTGCGGGCGGTTCCTTTTTCGATCCGCGAGGCGGCGTATGCCTTAGGTGCCACGAAATGGCAAACGGTCCGTTACCAGATTCTGCCGGCCGCTCTCGGAAATATTATGACGGGGATTATTTTAGCCATGTCCCGGGCGATCGGAGAGACCGCTCCCTTAGTAACGCTAGGCGCTCTGACGTATATTCCGTTTCTGCCGCAGAGTCCAATCACTTTTTCAGCGAGTTTTCCGTTCATTGACGTGAGCTTAAAAGGATTTTTAGACCCATTCACCGTTTTGCCCATTCAGATTTTTAATTGGGTTTCCCGCCCGCAAAAAGGTTTCTTGGCGGATGCGGCGGCCGGCATCATCGTTTTGCTCTTGATCACATTGTTGATGAACGGAGCCGCGATTTATTTAAGATATAAGAACCAAAAAAGGTGGTAGATCATGGCGCGAAAAAATATTTTTGAAATCATCCAATTCAATTCCTTTTATGGGACAAAACATATTTTAAAAGACGTGAGTCTTACGATTTTTGAGAAATCCGTCACCGCTTTGATGGGCCCCTCCGGGTGCGGCAAGAGTACTTTGATCCGCTGTCTCAATCGGATGAACGACCTTGTGTCGAATTTTCGCTGGGAAGGGAAAATTCTCTATGACGGCAAAGATTTGTATAATAGAGATATCGATGTCACGGATCTTCGACGGGATATTGGCATGGTTTTTCAAAAACCCAATCCTTTTCCCAAAAGCATTTATGAAAATATTGCTTATGGATTAAGGATTCATGGGATTCAGGATCGTGATTATCTGGATGATGTCATCGAAGAAAGCCTCAAAAAAGCCGCCCTTTGGGAAGAAGTCAAAGACCGCCTGTTGGATTCGGCCTTTTCTTTGTCCGGCGGCCAGCAGCAAAGACTGTGTATCGCTCGGGCCTTGGCGGTCAAGCCGCATGTGATTTTATTTGATGAGCCCTGTTCCGCCCTTGATCCCATCGCCACGGCGAAGATAGAAGAATTGATTGCTGAGCTTAAAGAAAATTACACCATTGTGATCGTGACGCATAATACCGCCCAGGCCGCGCGGGTTTCAGATTACACGGCTTTTCTTTATCTGGGGGATTTGATTGAATTCGGTCATACAGAAAAAATGTTCACCGTCCCGCGGGATAAGCGGACCGAACAATATTTAACGGGTAAATTCGGTTAAAAATTTATCCCGTTAGAGAGTTACTTTCTCTAACGGAATTTATTGAGGAGAACCAATGGTATTCAACGAAAGACTTTTGACGCTCAAAAAAGAACTCATCATGTGTGCGACTCTCGTGGAAGGGATGATCAACAAAAGTATCAAAGGGCTTTTGAAAAAGGAGAAGTCCCTTTTACAGGCGGTCATTGGTCAGGATGAAGAAAATGTCAATAAATATGATTTGGAGCTGGATGAACTGTGCACCAATTTGATCGCTCAGTTTGAGCCCAAGGCCAAAGATTTGCGGACAGTCTTAATGATTTATCAAATCAATCGGGATCTGGAAAGGATGGCCGATCACGCCGTTAATATCGCCGAGAGCGGTTTATTTTTAATTGCCAAGCCGCCGCTTAAACCTTTGATTGATATTCCGCGGATGGCACAGATGACGGTGAAAATGATGCGTGACGCGGTCGACGCCTTTGTCAGCGAAGACGCCGATTTAGCCCGGCAGGTTTGTCTGCGGGATAATGATATTGATCAGTTGTGGGAACAGATCTTCCGAGAACTGGTCACATTTATGATTGCCGACGGGGCTAATATTGAACGGGCGTTGAATCTCATCCGTATCGCCCATAATTTGGAAAGGATTGCGGACTTGTCCACGAATATCTGCGAAGATGTGACTTTTATGGTGCAGGGAAAAGTGATCAAGCACCATAAGCTGGATAATGAAAGCAAAGAATAACGCATGCAGCACGCGCCGATTCGCTTGGGCTTGCTTTAGGGTATCATGGGCGTGGATAAGATTAATTGTGAGGAATGTGTTATGCGCAAAGCTAAGATATTGATTATCGAGGATGAAAAGGATATCATTGAGCTTGTTCAATATAACTTGGAACGGGAAGGTTATACGGTCATGGCGGTTGATCAGGGTGAAGAAGCCCTGAATACCGCGAAAAAAACTGTACCGGATTTGATTATCCTTGATCTTATGCTGCCAGGGATCGATGGATTAGAAATCTGCCGCATGTTGAAATATGATCCGAAGACGATGAACATTCCGATCATTATGCTGACCGCTAAAAGTGAAGAGGCGGATATGGTGGTGGGCCTGCAAATCGGAGCGGATGATTATATCCCCAAACCTTTCAGCCCAAAAGTTTTGCTGGCCCGGATCAAGGCGATACTGCGCCGGCGCGCTGTCAAGCAGATATCGGATGAGGTCCGGACGCTGGGTGATTTGACAATTGACATGCCAAGGCATAAGATTATCTATCAAGGAAAGACGATTGAATTGACGCTGATTGAATTTAAGATTTTGGAGTTTCTGTCGCGTCATCCGGGACGTGTTTTTACGCGTGATCAAATTATGGATAAAGTGTGGAGCGAAGGGAAATTTATCGTCGATCGCGCGGTGGATGTTCATATCCGGGGATTACGCAAAAAGTTGAAAAATGCCGCGAATCTCATTGAAACGGTGCGCGGTGTCGGGTATTGTTTTAAGGAGTCCGACGAAAATAATGAATAAGACATTCAGTAAACTCTTTTTAACCAATCTCGGCATAGTCTTGATTGGTTTTCTTGTTTTGGGAATACGCCTGCGGATTTTACAGGCCGATTATGGAGTTTTCGTCATTTTGGCGATTGTCATGGCCTTAGGTTTAACACTCATTGTTAGTAAATTATTTTTAAAACCGATTCAGCACATGGAACAGGTCGCCCAAAAGATCGTCCAAGGAGATTTCAAAAGCCGGTTATCAACTTTACGCCAAGATGAATTTGGGGACTTGGCCGCGCATCTGAATCAAATGTCGGCTGATCTGCAAAAAAAAGTCGCCGAAATTATGCGCGATAAAAATGAGCTGCAGGCGATCCTTTCGAGCATGGTGGAAGGGGTTGTGGTCATCAGTCAGGATGAACGGATTGTTATATTGAGCGCGCCGGTGTATGAAATGCTGGAATTCCGTTCTCGCGAGGTGATCGGCAAACCCTATTGGGAAGTCATCCGGCATGAAGAAATCAATTCCCTTTTAAAAGAGGCCATGGTTCACCGTCGCTCGATCCAAAAAGAAATCACGATCATCTCCCCGCAAGAGCGTCATTTTAGCGTGCAGGTATCAGCGGTCCTTTTAAATTCCGATCGTTTGTCGGGAGTCGTGGCGGTTTTTCATGATATTACCAATCTTAAGCGCCTCGATCGGGTACGAGCCGAATTTGTGGCGAATGTGTCGCATGAGTTTAAAACGCCGCTCACCACCATCAAGGGATTTGTGGAGACGCTGCAGGATGGCGCTGTTCTGGATAAAGAGAAGGCAAAGCGGTTTTTGGATATCATCCATAAGCACACCGAACGCTTGGAATATTTAGTGAATGACCTGCTTGATTTAGCATCGCTGGAATCGCCGGAGGCGCCGACGAATCTTGAGCTGCAGGACATTGGCCCGCTGATTGACTCTGCGGTGAATTTATTCAAGAAACAAATCGAAGATAAATCGCTTAAGCTGGAAGTGGCCATTGCGAAAGATTTACCTAAAATCCCCCTGGCCCAGCACAAAATTGAACAGGTATTTTCTAATTTGATTGATAACGCGATAAAGTTTACGCCGGAAGGCGCTGCGGTAATGATCCAGGCACATCATGACAATGGCGGCGTGCGTATTGATTTTATCGACACCGGAATCGGTATTGATGCGGAACATCTACCGCGGATTTTTGAGCGTTTTTACCGCGTTGATAAAGGCCGTTCGCGGGACATGGGAGGGACTGGGTTAGGTCTGGCTATTGTCAAACATATTATTCAGAACCATCAAGGAAAGATTTCTGTAGAGAGTCAGCCGGGGATAGGCACTACGTTTTCTGTTTTCCTGCCAATGGATCCTGCCGAGAGTTCTACAACAGAGTCTTGATATAATTTTTATATAGTGAATTTTTCATAAAATTTCTGTAATATATAATCCGTAATCAGTGTTTGTATTTTTCGATGACTAATTTCTAAGAATTCAGAATGAAGAAGATTTTATTTTTGTGCGTGCAAAATTCCTGCCGGAGTCAAATGGCCCAAGGATTTGCCCAGTATTTAGGGAAAGGCATCTTTGAATCGTACAGCGCCGGCGCGCAGCCAGCCTCGGAAGTCAATCCTTCGGCCATCCAGGTCATGAAGGAAGCGCATATTGACATTACACATTTTTCTCCTCAAAATACTATGGCATTGAAAAATATATCTTTTGATTATGTTGTGACTTTAGGATGCAAAGATCGGTGCCCTTTTGTGCCCGCGCATCGGCATATTGAATGGAACATTGAAGATCCCCAAGGGAAATCCATTGAAACTTTTCGTCAAGCTAGAGATCAAATTCGGCAGAAAATTTTAGAACTCATCAATAAGATAGTCAGGCACGAATTGTAAGGAGATAGTATGCAGAGACATTTTGATGAGGCCTTGGGGCAGTTGAAACAAAAACTTCTTCGCATGAGCAGCTTGGTGGAAGAGAGTATCGGATCTTCGATCAAGGCCTTGACGGAGAGAAACGCGGAACTGGCTTATAAAGTGATCAAAGCGGACGATGCGGTCAATATGTTGGAGATTGAGATCGATAAATTGTGTTTAAAATTACTGGCCCTCTATCAGCCCACGGCCGGCGATCTGCGTTTTGTGACCTCAACGATGAAAATCAATAATGATTTAGAGCGTATTGGAGACCTGGCGGTGAATATCGGGCAGCGGACCTTGGACCTTATTAAAGTCCCGCCGTTGAAAATTAGAATTAATATTCCTAAAATGGCCACCGCCGCCCAAGCGATGCTCAAAGACAGCCTCAATGCCTTTGTGAATAAAGATTCCAAGCTCGCTTATGAAGTCTGCAAGCGTGACGACGAGGTGGATGATCTAAACCACGAAATTTTTATGGAACTGTTAAGGTGCAAACCCGAAGATTTGACACCAGTCGAGCGGGTTATCGATCTTGTTTTGGTCGCCAAAAATTTGGAGCGTGTCGCGGATCATTCGACAAATATCTGCGAGGATATTATTTATATGGTTGATGGCAAAGTCATCAAGCACCATATTACAGATTAATTCTTTACGTCATGTGCGAGTTTTTATTATCTGTGTCATTACGAGGAGCCGCAAGGC
>CAYHTV010000053.1:0-13348 GCA_964359575.1 uncultured Planctomycetales bacterium | reverse complement strand
ATCCAGAATGGGTCAATGTCTGCAATGGCTGGCCATTGGCGGCATTTAAAGGATAGGAAAATTCAACCACTGGATAATTCACGTTATCCGTGTAATCTTGGATTTTGCTTGAAATTTGCTGCGTATTCGTTATCCCCCACCAGTTGTTCTTGGCGTTGATAGTAACGCGTGAGGAATTTACGGAGGAAGATGTTTTAAGCTGCCACTGGGTTTGATTCGTAATATTATTATTATTGATAATGGGAACGTTGGGGCTAGTCTGGGAAATGGTATAACTGATACCAGTCGTTCCGCTATTAATCGTATTGCCGGTAATTGTCGCCTTAGCATTATTGAGAAGATCAATTCCCGTTATATTTTGGTCAATCGTATTCTGGGTTAATGTGATACTCGATCCCGTGTCTGCTTTGATACCCGTACCATTGGAGCGGATAGTGCTCTGTGTGAGATTGAGATTCGCTAAAGTACCGGCCGTGAGAATGCCGGTTGTATTGGTTTCAATTTGGGTATTTCTCAGCGTTAATGGGATGCTGTTAATATCAATAGCCGTTGTGGCGTATTTTACGACTAAATAATCCGTGGTATTGCCCTGGCTGGTTGGGGTAAACCGCAGGGATTTCCACTGTCCGGCGGCCGGCGGACTTTGATTAGAGTCAAAAACGATATTATTGGCGGCGGTTCCGGCCGCGGTAAGTTTACCGTCAATTTTAAGTTCAAAATTCCCGTCGAATTTCACATTCACTCCCGGCTCAATGGTCAAGGTCAAATTGCCGGGCACCGACACATTCCCTAAAAGAACATACGGGGTTTTGAGGAACTGCCATGTGGTATTGGTTAAGAGCGGCCGGCCATGAACGTAATCACCGATGATCGGTGTTCCTCCCTCACTATCGAGAAATTGGGAAAAATCAACGGCGGGACTGTTGGGATCATCCATAAAATCATAAATACGCTGTAAAATGGTTTTATAATTGGTTGTCCCCCAGTAATTTTGCCGGGCGTTGATGGTGAGATTCGATAGATTTCCGGAAGTCGACTTGACATAAATTTCGTTGTAAGGATGCCCGCGCATGGTATTGGTGTTAATCACGGGCAAGACGGGCTGAGCGCTAGAGGTAGAGATAAAAACGCCCGATCCGCCGTTATTTTCAATCAAATTGCCAAGAATCGAAGGGGATGACCCACTTTCTAAATAAATTCCATCCCCGCGGTTATTCTGTATCGTGTTGTTTTGAATGAGGGATGTCGGGCTGTTTTTTATGAAGATGCCAGTCTGGTTGATCCGGAATCGATTGCCGTCAATCACTAAATTCATTAGCGCTCCATCCGCATAAATACCATCATAAAAATTATTGTCGATGTTGTTATTGCGAAAAATTCCGCTTGATCCTGTTTGAATATTAATTGCCCGGCCGGAATTATTGATGATCTTTGAATCTTGAATAACAGGGACTGCCCCGTTTTTGATATCAACAGAGGTTTGATTAAGAGTCATTATTGAATTCTCAGAAATCGTTGGCGCGGCCCAATCAATAATAAATGCCGAATAAGTATTATTCTGAACTGTACTTTGCCGAATAGTCGCATTGGACCCGCTCTTAATTAATAAACCATTGTCATTCTGCTCAACGACAGCATTGAATATATCAGGACTGGTGCCGTCAATCTCGAAGCCGGTAAACGCGTAGCGAACCTGCATAAAATTTAAAATACTTTTTGGGATGGCAGACGGTGTAAACACAATCCCCCGCCAATCTTGCCTGGTGGGTGTTTGAGTATTGGAAATAAAAATTATCGGATCAGCGGCTGTGCCGTTGGCCAAAAGCGTTCCATTCACAATCAAGGTACGGTACTGTTTTGGTGATATAAGGACCGTGACACCCCCTTCAATAGTCAGCTGCGCGCCTGCCCGGACATCCACATCTCCAATAAGAAAATAAGGACTTTTCACCTTCTGCCAAACAGTCTGGCCGGTCACCGGCCCTGCGACAATCGTCCCTCCCACGGGCGGCCCATTGGGGCTGGATAAAAACAATGAAAAATCGACCACGGGAGTCAAGGGGTTTTTTGTATTATCGTGAATCTTTCTTGTAATGGCGAGCGGATCGGTTGTCCCCCAATAATTGCGCTGGGCGTTAACGGTATAAGTTGATAAATTCGTGCTCGGAGCATAGATACTGAAATCAAAAATACCATTACCAGAGAGCGTATTCCCCGTGATGGTGAGTGTGGGTGGAGAGTTTGGCTGCACAAATAGACCAAGTCCATTGGTGGCATTATTAATAATAGTGTTGTTCAAAATGGATGGTGATAAGCCCGCGTTAATCACTAAGCCTTCTGCCAAATTATCCTTTATTGTGTTTTTGGAAATAGTTGGAGAACCCGTTCCAAGGTATAATCCGCGAAATTTACACAATCGTATGGTATTGTTCTTGATCGTATTCAAGCTGGCATTGTTATCAATATAAATTCCATCATTATGTTGTTCAATGAGGTTGCCATCGATAGTAGGACTTGACCCAGCATCGCCAACCCAAATACCCGTTCCTGTGCTCGTTATAATGTCATTATTGCGAACATTCGGAGATGAACCGTTGGAAATACGAACCCCTCCTCCTGTGGTGTTGAGAATGTCATTATCATCAATCAAAGGTGAACTCGCTTTATCAACATTAATGCCAAGAGGATTATTCGTAATTTGATTCTTTTCAATAACGAGATCTTGCGCAACGCTGTCCAGCGCAATCCCATCATATTGATTAGCCTTGATTTCGCTAGTGGAAATTTTTCCGCCAGAACCGGACTGCATTTCGATGCCACGGGTATTGTTATTAACTTTGGAATTTTTCATGCGCAGGACAGAATTATTGCGAACGGTCATCCCCGGGGCATTATTGGTGATCGTGCTGCCATCAATAAAAGGGTTAGCATTATCACTCAGTATCCCCGGCCAGGTGTTGGCATTAATGGTCGTGCGCCGAATGACTGCATGGGACGACTGCGAAAGATTTATGCCAACGCCATTGAATTCAAGGGTGCAGTCTTCAATCTGCGGTGAGGATGTGGCGATGTTCAACCCATCGTTAGCATAACGGATTTGAGTAAAACGCAAAATGCTTTTGGGCTGCGGGATATCCCCCGCTGAAGGATTAAAAATAACTCCCCGCCAGTCCCGGGGAGCAGGCGCTGTCTCCGCGGAAGTCAAAATAACCGGATCGGTAGATGTCCCTTGACTTTCGAGGCTGCCATCAACGATAATTCCGCGGTACTGTTTGATAAACTGGATATTGACGCCCGCTTGCATAATCAAGTGGCCGTTAGGGCGTACGTGGATATTTCCTATGGCAACATACGCCGCTTTAGGCAAGGTTTTTTTCGCGTCAATGGGCCCTGAAATAACGTTAATGGCGCTCGGCGGCCCACCCGCTGACAAGAGAAAATTCGAAAAATTCGTGACCGGCATAATATTGCTGAAATGATACCCAAAAATTTTCGGGAATATCAAGGGCACGCTGGCGCTTCCCCAATAGTTTTGCTTAAGGTCTAATTCAAGGTAGGATAGATCTTCGCCTTTCGTTGAAAAAACAGAAAAATTATTCTGGGCATTACCGCTTAAGGTATTATTCTTAAGAGTAAAGTTCGGCGGATTTTGCGCGGTTGCCTCAACGTAAACGCCATGGATAGTGTTATTCGTGATGGTGTTCCCTGAAATATTGGCCGAGGCGCCATCTTTGACAAATACCCCCATCCCCGAGGAAGTGATGGTGGAATTTGTAATGGTCACCGCGGAACCTGTATCGATATAAATTCCGTTTGAAGTGATATTGCGGATTGTGCAGTTGGTGATAGAGGATGTTGAGGGCTGCAAAAAAATTCCCGCGTCGGAATTTTCTACCTCAATATTATTTAAGGGAAGCGAAACATTTAAAAGGTGCAAAGGCGTCGTGGCATATTCCAACTTTACGTATTGGAATTTTGACGCGCCGCTGGAAGGATTAAGATAAATAGCCAGCCAGTCTTTGGGGGCCTTGGTAGTTTTTCCAGAAGTAAATAAAATTTTTTGCGTGGATGTCCCCTGGGCATTGATGGCGCCGTCAACCGTAATGTAATAGGACCCCTGAAAAGCCACTGTCACGCCGGGCTGGATTGTGAGAGTCGCGCTAGGCGCGATATAAAGGTTATTGATAACGTTGTACGGGCTTCCGGCGGGAGTCCACGTTGTGCTCTGGTTGATACTTCCGCCCACGTTGGTTTGGGCGAAGGCAGGGATTGAGAAAAAAAAGCAAAAAAACAAGCCAGCTATTAGCTGTTTTTTCATAAAGAATTTTTGGGGGTTATTTTCAATGCGACAGTATGAAAGTACCATGATACTGTTCAGTCCGCAAGTATTTTTTTAGTTACTGTTTTATAAAATTTTATAAAAATTATGCTTGCCAGAGATAAAGTTTCCCATTAATATTGTGACGTATGCGAGTGGCGATATTAAATCCTTCTTTTGGTGAAAACTTTGTCCGCGTGGCCCGCTGGTCGGCAAAATCCCGCGGACGGGTGCAGCGTCATCCCGAGTATCTTTTGACCGCGGCGCAGGTGCTTTTGGATCATGGCCATGAAGTTATCTTTGTAGAAGCGGCGGCGCGCAATTTTACCCCCGAGCAATCCTATCAAATTGTTGAGGCCTTTAAACCAGACATGCTGGTAATTCACGCCACGACACCTTCCATTTACAACGATATTGAACAAGCCAAAGTTATTAAAGAATTAACCAAATGCCAAGTAGCATTTGTCGGCCAGCATGTCAGCGCCGAGCCCGTGAACACTCTGGCCGAAATCGGCTGCGGCGTTGTCGATTATGTTCTGCATGGTGAATATGATTATACCTTACGCGATTTGGCCAATGGGTTAGAGCCCGCAAAAATTTTCGGAATGTCTTGGTGGGATGGACAAAAAGTCCAACATAATCCGCATCGTCCGGCGATCGATGTCAACGAACTCCCCTTTCCGGCGTGGCAGTTGATTCAGCCGGAATGGTATCCAGATGGCGGGAAAAAATTTCCCTTTTTAACACTGATTACCGGACGGGGGTGCAATAACGCCTGCACGTTTTGTCGCGATCCCCAGCTCATGTACGGCTACAATTTGCGTAACCGCGGCGCCCAAAAAGTTGTTGATGAAATGGATTATGATTTAAAAATCCATCCGCAACTCCGCGAAATCATGTTTGAAACCGACACCTTTGCCGCTGACCGCAAGCACGTGATTGAAGTTTGCAGCGAAATCATCAAGCGTGGCATTAATAATAAAATTACCTGGTCCTGCAATATGCGGGTCAATACGGATCTTGAGCTGCTTCCTTTAATGCGCGAATCAGGCTGCCGTATGCTCATGACCGGTTTTGAATTTGGCTATGATGAAGGGTTGCGGGCGATCCGTAAAGGCGGGGTGAATGTTGATATGGCGAGCCGCTATGCAAAAGAAGCCAATCGGCTGGGGTTCACCATCCATGGGTGTTTTATGATCGGCGCGCCGGGTGAGACGCGGGAGACCGCGCGCAAGACAATCAATTTCGCAAAATCACTTCCCCTAGATACAGTCCAAATCACCGGTGTAGCCGCTTATCCAGGGACATCACTTTATAAATGGGCAAAGGAAAATAATTACCTGCGAGCCAATGATTGGCGGGAATGGCTTAATGCCCAAAAAGAACAGCGGACGCTCCTGAGTTATCCACAGCTTACGAGCGAAGAGATCGATGAATTTATCGACCGGGGGCTTAAGGAATTTTATTTACGGCCTAAGCAAATGTGGCAAATGCTCATTTCCATCCGCTCGGTTGGCGATTTTCTGCGAAAACTGCATGGCCTTAAAGCATTTCTGGATTATTTTTCTAAAAAATTTACCGGTTATTTTAAAAAATCCACCATCCCAAAAAGCGATCCAGCCGTTGTGACTCCGACAATTTTATAATGTTGAATAATTTTGGATTCAGCGTTGACAAAAAAATACCTGTGATAAATTTTTATAATTAAATTGAGCAACCTTGAGGAGGTAAAAAAATGGCGCACATCGTCACTGAACCATGCATCAAATGTCGTTATACCGATTGTGTTTCGGTCTGTCCTGTGGATTGTTTTCATGAAGATGCCGAAATGCTCGTGATTGATCCGGACGTCTGCATCGACTGCGGCGCGTGCATTCCGGAATGCCCGGTGCAGGCTATTTACGCCGAAGCGGATGTTCCTGAAAAATGGAAGAGTTTTATTCAACTCAATAAAGAAAAATCTCCGTCATTGCCCACGATTACCGAAAAGAAAACACCGTTAGGGCCGCCTCGATAAACATTTTTATCGTTGTACGCCGGAATGGGCCAATTCTCAAGAAAACTCCTCACTTCGTTCGTCGCAACTGCTTTGCTGCATAGGAGAGGAGTTTTTAGCAACTAGTACACTGTAACAGAAATTTTTAATCTTATATTCCCTCTCCCAGAGGGAGAGGGCTAGGGTGAGGGATAGAGAGATCAACGTCAATTTTCCCCTCATCCTGACCTTCTCCCAAAGGGGAGAAGGAATTATAACATCAGAAATTAATGTTACAATGTACTAGGAAAGTTTTATACTTTCCTATGCTGACATAAAGGATACGTATGGCATCACCGTATGATCATTACAAAGCCGTTCCCAATCCCCCGGCCAAATTTTCGGAAAAGAAAAAAAAGCCTAAATTGGTCGCCGTGGTTGATGAAGACAACTGCACGGGCTGCCAGGCCTGCGTTTCTTTTTGCCCAGTGGATTGTATTGCGCCTGTGCCGAGGAATAAATATAACATTCCCATACCACCGGTGCAGATCAAATTTAATGAATGTATCGGCTGTTCGGTGTGTGCCCGGGTTTGCACCAATTTAACTTGGGATGCTATTGATATGCTCCCCGTTAATGAATTTGAAACGACCCATCAGATTGAGCTGACAGATGAAAAGTTCCCTCCTTATGGAATTCCCAAAATTTCCAGCACAGCGAGTTGAGTGAGGAGCCGCAATGTGGTTTTTCATGAACACATGCTATGTCTTAAGTTTCATTTCATTTCTGATGCTCGCCATTGCCTTTTGCCAGAGTTTTTTAAACTTCAGCGTCTTGCAGGCGAACCATTTGACATTTATGATTTTAACCAGTATTATTTATCTTTTTACTGAGACTTTGGTCATCTTTTTTTTCGTGGGGACCGGAGTGAGCGTGAAGGAATATACCCAAGCGCACAAATTAGACGCCCAATTTCACAAAAAATCCATTGCCGTGAAGATGAAAATTTATCCCACCTTATTGCTCAATATGCTTTTTTTGATTATCCTCTTTATTATGGTTGGCGCGGTGGACACAAAACACATCGCGCGGTGGGTTTATCAGCTCTATTTTCTCTTTTGTATCGGGCATTTTTTATATTCCAAAAAAATACAGAACGATTGCTTTCGCAGCAACACTGAAAACATTTTGGCCATGTCCGGCATCGAGTGTAAATTGTAAATGTACGCTATCGGAAAATTATTTCAAGCCGCGGGATTAACCATCATTGGATTTGATTTTATACGCGCCTTCCCCAATATTATGAGCCGGCAAGTGCTCACTTTCGGCGTTATATTATTCGCAGTGGGCTGGGGAATTAACCGTTTTTTTCTGAAGAACAAATAAAGCATGCGGACGATACTGAAATTTGATACAGGGGCAGATGGATTTTTAAAAATGATCTATGTGCTGGCCTTCGCGTCAATAGCCCTGTTAGGGATAGGGATTTTTTTTCTTATGACAACTTTTGGAGTTTAAATAAAGATGGCGTTGAATGAAAGACTTGAACATCTGAAGCAGAAATGGGGAATAAAAAACAACCTTGATTTTTTCCTGATTATGGTGGTATTTTCTTTGGCGGGGTTGAATGTGACGCTTGTCCGCAAACCCATTTTTCATCTCTTTGGGCTCACAACAGCAACGGCGCTTTGGATTAAGAGCGTTACCTACTTGCTTTTTGTATTCCCCACTTACCAGCTCTCCCTCTTGTTTTATGGGTCATTGTTAGGACAATTTAAATTTTTTTGGGAAAAGGAAAAAAAAATTTTTAAATTTCTCTCACAAAAAATCCTTAGAATACGTACAGCATCAGATAAATAAGGACACCCGTCAGCGAGACATACATCCAAACCGGCAAAAGCCAGCGCGTGATCCGCGTGTGCTTGATAAAATCTTTTTTGATCGCATGACGCACGGCAAGAATACTAAACGGCAGGATGATGACAGCCAGCGGCGTGTGGGTGCAAAGAATAAAAAAATATATAACCCGCGCGATGCCTTGGTGCGGATACTTGGTAACGCCTTGAATCAAAATATGATACGCAATATAAGAGCACAAAAATAATGCCGAAGCCGTTAACGCGGCAGCCATGTATTTTTGGTGTATCTGTGATTGTTTAGCCCGTATCGCCCGCCATCCTAAAAAAAGAAAAATCGCCGCCAGGCCATTTAAGCTTGCGTTTATCGCTGGAAAAATAGGACTGGAGGCCATTACCGTTCCCTCAAAAGCTGCGCGATACCCTTAAATATTTTTTCGATGTCGCTGGTTTGCGTTCCTTCGTAATATCCGCGGATGCTGCCCTGCCGATCGACTAAAACAAAATGCGCGCTGTGAAAAATCGGCTCTTCCACCGACCCGACCTTAAAGCTTTTAACCGCTAAATTCGTGATCGCCTCCCGCGGGCCGGTTAAAAAATGCCATTGGTTTGTATCCGCCGCGAATTGTTTTGCAAACTGTGCTAGGATCTCCGGTGAATCGTATTCTGGGTTTACCGAAATAGATACAAAGGCCGCGTCATCCACCAAATGATAGGAACGCTGCAGCGCTGCCATATTTTTTGTCATCAAAGGACAAATGCTTCCGCAGGTCGTAAATATAAAATCTGCCACCCACACCTTCCCCTTTAAATCCTTTAAGCCGAATTCTTTTCCCCGGGTATCCAGTAATTGAAAATCCGCCACGTGCCCGAGTCTGGGTAAAGGCGGCTGCGCTACGGCCTGCCTAAAAAAAATAACCAGAAATACCAAAAATGAAATACCTGCACCAAACATGGCACCAAAAATAATGATTTTATTTTTCATGGAAGGACAAGAAAACTCCTCACTTCGTTCCTCGTACCTGCCGGCCGGCAGGTCTTCTTTGCTGTATGGCTTTCCTAAAATTTTAGAGGAAGCCATTACTGTAAAAATTTAAAACTTTACGTCCAAAATAATTAAAATAAGCAAAATCGGCAAATAGATAACTGAGCCCTTAAGGAGTTTGCGCGCATCGGCTGTCGATTTCGAAAATGCCAGTATTCCACCCAGAATAAGCATTGAAATCCCTAATACCAAAGCCCCATAAAAATAAAATTTTCCGGACATGCCAAGAAGTGTCGGCATTACGGAAATGGGTATTAAAAGCAACGAAAATAAAATAATTTGTAAGAATGTCCCCCGTCCACTGGGCTCTACCACCGGAAGCATTTTAAACCCGCCCCGTTTGTAATCCTCCTTAAACATCCAGGCGATCGCGTAAAAATGCGGGTGCTGCCATAAAAATAAAATAGCAAACAAAACCCACGCGCCAATCGAAAGATCACCAGTGGCCGCCGCCCATCCGCCCATCGGCGGCAAAGCGCCTGGAATCGCGCCGATAGAAGTATTGAGCCAGCTGATGCGTTTCATCGGCGTGTAAACCAGGACATATAAGAAGGCCGACAGCAGACTTAAAAATGCCGTCAATAGATTCGCTTTCCACCAGAGAATAAAGACACCGCACAGAATAAGGATGATGCCAAAAACAAGGGCGTCCGCGGGCTGGATACGCCCTGTGGGAAGAGGCCGGTTACGCGTCCGGGTCATTTTACTGTCCGCATCCCGCTCTAAATAATGATTGAGCGTGGCTGCCCCCCCACACACAAGCGCAACTCCCAGAAGTAAGAAAAATAACGCGTTCAGAGAAGATATTCCCCGTCCTCCCAAGAAAAATCCTAATGTGGTTGTCACTAAGACAAGCACCAAAATTCTCGGTTTAGTTAACTCCAAATAGGCGGATAGACAGGATGATCCTTTAAGCATAATTTTTTCTTCCGACTTCTAAAAAATCTTTCCACGATAGCGGTAATATTCGCAAGGCTAATAAAACAGCAGCCCCCAAGGTCGCTGCGCCGGCCATAACATGCAAGGTTGTCACATAGGGAGATTTTTGCGTTAGCACAGTCAGAATACCTAATATTATCTGCAGAGCTACTAAAAGATCAATGAAAAATACTGCACGCCACGCAGGCGGAAAATTCTTTAATTCCTTGTTTGCGTAACATGTTAGAACAACGGCAATAACCGCGACCGCCAGCGCGCCCAACCGGTGCACAAGATGAATCGCAATCTGCCCTTTGGTAACCGGATCTAGATTATGCTCAAATCGCCAGATATTGATCCCCGTAACCATTGCCTCGTCAAAAGTCGGCCACCACGTCCCTCCCATTGTTGGAAAATCCGGCACCGCTAAGCCCGCGCCGGTGTGACGCATGATCGCCCCAACGAGCAACTGCCCATAGATGACTGCAATAAACAGTAAATTCCATTTTAAAAATTTTTTAGTAGTTAAATTTTCTGTTCTCCCTTCGCGGCCTTGCCGCTCAACGGATTGGCTATACGCCAGAATAATGGTTAAAATAAAAAAAGTTTGGGCCAGCATGCCGTGCGCGACCGAAACCGGCGTGGGGAGAAAAAATAAAACCGTGATTCCACCCAAAATGCCTTGCAGAATAACCGCCCCTAATGCCGCCCAGCCCAATTTTTTAACCCATCCACGCTTTTCCCACATCCCTAAACAAATTGCTAAACAGAGCATCAGAAACCCAACGGCTGAAGCTACCATCCGATGACTATGTTCATAAAAAACGCCTCCAACCATGGGTGGAAAGACCATCCCATACGATAACGGCCAATCCGGCACCGCCAGTCCTGAACCGGTGCTGGTCACTAAACCACCGGCAAAAATAAGAAAAAGTGTGGCCACGCAGACAATCTTAGAAAAATACCGAAGAAAATTTTTTTTTGCAGCCATGGGAGAGTTGATTAATTCCAGAAATCATCCGAACCGCTTTCGCCGGATGAGGAAGAAGCAGCCGCTTGTTCGGTGAACCATTTTTGATAATCGTCGTCACTTTGCACAACCAAAAAACCTTTCATGCGGTAATGTCCCAATCCGCAAAGCTGCGCGCACGCAATTTCAAAATTTCCAGTTTTTGTCGGAATAAACCACAGTGGGATACTCATCCCGGGAATGGCGTCTTGCGTGACACGCATCACCGGTAATTTGAAACTATGGATAACATCCTTTGCTGTCAGATGAATATAGGCCGGATGCCCAATAGGCAAATGCAGCTGGTTGATTGTTACAAAATCATCCTTGGCCGCTGGATCGGAATTGTCCAGCCCAATGGGATTGGATTGTTGGTCTACGAGCGACACATCGCGGCGGCCAAATTTTCCATCAGTACCGGGGTAATGAATATTCCAGGCAAATTGCTCGGCAATGACGTGAATCTCCACCAAATCGGCGCGCTGCGGCAGCGCATTCACCTGCTTAACCCAGAACGGAATAGAGAATCCAATGAGGAGGATCGCTTCGATAACCGCCACCGCTGTTTCGATCACGCTGGAGGCATGGGTATGGATCCCGTGATAATTAGCCTTGGGATTTTTTCGCTGGTTAAATTTGACCAAAGCCACGACAAAATAAATTCCCCAGCCAATAAATAACGCGAAGGCCAGAAAATGCAGCAGATAAATCATTAAATCAATCTCATGCCCATGCAGTGATGCGTTTTCAGGAAGAAAAAAGAATTTTTGCAGCGTCATAATCCCCCCTAATCAATTTTCTGCTGTTTCATCCGCAGGTTCATATTTACGGCAAATGAGATGACCAAAACAAAAATCATGGCAACAAATCCCAGTAAGGTAATCATGCCGATCTGTAGCCCGATGGTCAGTGAAGAATCAGGATTTCCAAAACAGACACTGCAGGCTAAGGCGTGCACTGGCATTATTTCGCGTTCACTTTTTTTATAAATTGAATACTATAAAATATTAACGCGATTCCAACGGCAAGCGAACCAATGGCGCTGAAAAGATACCCGGTTTGCCGGCTTTGAAAATACATTTGGCTCGACCATACGCTGAATCCCAAAGCTAAAAGAATCGAGCACACAATAAAAATAATGTGGAAGAGTTTTAGTGACATGAAATCGTTCCTCAATGCTGTTTTGTTGATGCCGCTTTGTGCGGAATGTGAACTTGTCCCATTTTTGTCCCGCGGATAACATCGTGATTCCCGTACAAGGTAAGAAGTGGTAATCCGGAAAGGAGCACGACGGTCAAGCTTAAAACCGCGTAAATCAAAAATTTTTCCGAGATAAGGTGCATAAAATAACACGCCACTAATGACGCCTTTAATGTCGCGATGATCAAAGCCACAATAATGGCGCCGGTGATATTAAGATGGAGATAACTCACGGCCACCGTGATCACCGTCAGAGCTAGAAGACTGGTGCCAATAATAATATATCCGCGAATTTCTTTTTGAATATCATGAGCATGGGTTGACATTGACTCTCCTCACGAATCTGTGTTTTATAAAAGATATAACACTGGAAAAAGAAATATCCAAACCAAATCCACAAAATGCCAATACAAACCCGCCACCTCAATGCGGTTCGTAAAGCGCTCCGGCTGGGTTTTCCACATCGCACTGCCCGCCCCCCACAGGTAAGAATTCACGATGATTCCACCGATGACATGGATGGCATGCAGACCCGTCATGGTGAAATAAATTGCTAAGTAAGTGCTCGTCGCAGGGAACATATGGTGCGAAAATTTGGCGCTGTATTCAAACGTCTTAACGACCAAGAAGGTCAAGGCTAAAAGTATCGTTAACCCTAAGTACAATTTGAATTTTCCAAATTGATTCAATTTTAACGACACCCAGGCAAAAACCATCGTCACACTGGAAGTGATAAGAACCGCGGTGTTAAACGTGCCGATAGGAACCGACAAAAGTGTTGAGCCCAGCGGCCAGCTTGACGCGCCGACCCTTAACAGGATATACGTAGAGAATAAGGCGCCAAAGAGCATGATTTCCGAGGCCAAAAAAAGCCAAATTCCTAATTTGGCATTATACAATCCCGTATCTGGTCTTGTTTCAACTGTGTATGGAACAGCAACTGACATGAACAGCCTTCCTTTTTAGTTTTATTGGCCTTTGTACAACTAAAGAAAAAAATTTGGATTTATCATTGAGGAGACAAAGG
>CAYHTV010000052.1:6765-13392 GCA_964359575.1 uncultured Planctomycetales bacterium | reverse complement strand
CGCGAGGGAGTTTGGTTAGATTGTTTACGTGGAGATAAGTGGAAATATAATTTACACTTTATAACAATGCACGTCCAAATTAATATGAATAATTTCGACGAGGAAAACTGTAAGAGACATGGATCTGTCATCCCCGAATGCTTTTGTCGGGGATCCAGGGTTCTCGACTGGATTCCCGCCTTCGCGGGAATGACAAAATGCTAATTAAGACAGCATTGATGTGAGATAATAAAAAAAGAACGAGAAGAAGAAGGAGGCATCGAGGATGGAATTGGGAAATTTATTAAGGTAAGTTGTGATGAAAAAATGCCAAAATTGCAAGGTTGTCTTTTATCACCCTGATCGGACACGGTGTTTGTATTGTGATACCATTCTGGTGACCTTGAGTGACGACGATCCTTTAGATAACACCATGGCTTTTTTGTCTAAGGAGGATGATACGACCGTCCTTTTGTCAAACGATACAGAATCCCTTGGACAAGTTATTTGGAAGAAAGATCCCCTTAGCCCAGAAGATTCACGTTACGTTATCGGCAGTTATTTTAAATCACGCACATTCTATTTTTTTTATGGGCTTAGCCGGAATGAACTTAAAATGGGGAAAGAATATAAACGATTCTTTATTCAACCTTTTAATTTTACCTTTTTATTGATGATTCCGTGGGCGGTTATCAATGTGATTGATTCTTTATTTTTTCATCTCAGGTACCGAACGTATTGCCCTAGCTGTAAATGGAAATATGCGGGCCGAAGTGTTCGTCACGATCCCCGAGACTGTGCCTATAACAGAGAATACACGCTGGTGATTAATGCCATCTTGACGGGGTTTATTGCCCGTATCGAACCCACTTTTCAGAGTCAGGCCATGGCCGAAGTAAAACGCGGCCAGCGCAGCGCGTATCTTGATTTATGCACGCATAAAAATAAATATGAAAAAGCTCTGGATATTGCCAGTATTTGTTTTTCTTGTGGATTGATACTGTATGTCATCATGGCCGTATTGGTCTACTGTTCACGAAATTTATAGGATTCCGTATTCCGGGAAGGGAGAAAAGGGCGGACCCCTAATGGGACAAAGAAAAATGAACCTATTAAAACCTATAACGCTCACCATTGATATCGGTGGAAGCGGAATTAAAGCCGCGGTCGTTGATTTTAGAGGCAAAATTGTTTCTAATAAATTTCTTCGCGTCAAAACCCCGCGGCCGGCTACACCCCATACAATTCTGAAAGCGATTAAAGAACTGACTTTTTCTCTGCCCCGGTATGAGCGCGTTTCTGTCGGTTTTCCAGGTGTGGTAGTCAAAGGCAGGATCATCACCGCACCCACTTTAGAAAATAAAAGTTGGCAGGGTTTTGACTTGGCCAAAGGTTTAAAAAAAGATTTAGGAAGCCCTGTTCGTATTCTAAACGATGCGGATCTGCATGGATTGGGAGTGATTAAAGGAAAAGGCCTCGAACTTGTCGTCACGTTGGGGACGGGGGTCGGCACTGCTTATTTTTGGGAAGGAAAACTTTTGCCGCATTTAGAGCTGGCGCATCATCCAGTTGCTCAAGATGGAAAAACCTACAACGAATATTTGGGGGATGCGGTGCGAAAAAAGATCGGCAACCGGCGTTGGAATAAACGGTTAAAGGCCGCCCTGAAGATTCTCTACACCCTGATGCGTTACGACACGGTGTATTTGGGAGGGGGCAATTCTCGATTGGTCACTATGAAAGAAAATAAAATTATCAAAATCGTTTCCAACCACACCGCGATTTCCGGAGGAAAGATGTTGTGGGGGTAGGGGGATACCTAACACGATCCGAAATGTTTAGAAAAGGCAGGGCATTCCCATGACCATCGAGAACGGAATAATTTTTCCCATCGTATTAACGGTATTTCTCGCGGTAATTATTTTTTTGATTATTTCGAGAAAAAATAACCGAAAAAAACTCGAGGCATTCGCGGCATTAAAGGGCGGGAGAGTCATTAACGGTAGCGTTGTGGAATTCCCTGTCAGGAATTTTAATCTGCGGTGTTGGCAAGTTTGTGATGAAGATGGGTATCATACATTTTATGCGCAAGCAAATTTGGTTTCCCAAAAGCGATTAAAGATTTACACTGGGTTTTTGTTTTTTGGATATTTTAGATGTAAGAAAATAGTATTGGGCGACCCTGGATTTTCTCAGCGATTCAGAGTGCGCAGTGATGACTCGCAGTGGGCAAGTCATGTTGTTACTCAAGAAGTCATGAAAGTTTGTTCGACTCTCCGAAAAGATGTTCAGTTAAGATGTTCTTTAAGCAGAGATGGTTTTCGCATGGAATTTTTATATTCAAGAAATTCTCTCATGGACTGGGAGGATTTCACTGATTTTGCTGAAAGATTATTTGAGGCATTATACCGATCAATGGGACCAGATAGCCAGAAAGTCGATTTTGTTTATATAGCGCGCAAGAATTTTTTGAAGCTGCCGATTGATCTTGTTGTTTTTTTGGGAGGGGGAATATTAGTGTGCGGACTTTTTCTGAAATTTTTTCTGCCTTCGTTATTTTAAATTTAGGGGGAAAGAGGCAACGCCTTTTTCAAGAGATAAATCATGCAGAGTAGGAAAAGCGCAGGAAAAGGAAAAAAGGGAGTCGACCCCATTATCTCCATACTCTACGGCCTTGTTTTGACCGGCGGCCAAAGCAAGCGCATGGGCACCGACAAATCCGTACTGAATTTTCACGGAAAGGCTCAAGCTGAATATGCCTTTGATTTGCTTTCGTCCATTTGCGAGAAAGTCTTTATCTCTTGCCGTAAAGATCAAGCTGGTCTTACCGGGAGGAAAAATTTTCCCCAGATTCATGACCAGCCGACTTATGAAGGCATCGGCCCGCTTGCTGGAATTCTCTCGGCTATGGAAAAATATCCCAAAGCCGCATGGCTTGTCTTAGGATGTGATTTGCCGCTGGTTACCGCGGATACACTGCAAAAGCTCATCGCGAGCCGTAATATGAAAAAATTTGCCACCGCCTATATCAGCACCCATGACGGCTTGCCTGAACCATTGTGTGCCATTTATGAGCCGCAGGATTATGGAAATATTTTGAAATTTTTAAAGAAAAAGATCCATTGTCCCCGCAAAATCATGATCAATTCCGCTGCCGAATTGATCCGGCAAGACAATCCGAAAAGTTTGGAGAATGTAAACACGCCGGAGGAATTGAAAAAATATGCTTAAGACGATTCATCTTCAATACTACGCTGCTTTGCGCGAAGAGCGCGGGTTGAGTAAGGAAACATTTGAGACAAGCGCGCAGAATGGGCAAGAGCTTTATTTAGAATTAAAAAAAAAATATAATTTTAAATTGCCGATTGAGTTGGTGAAAGTCGCCATCAATGACGAATTTTGCGGCCTAGATAAAGAAATCAAATCTGGCGATTTGGTTATTTTCATTCCGCCGGTCGCGGGGGGGTAAAAAAAATATTATGAAAAAAAATCCATTCTTACGGGTGTATGTCTCGCTCTTTATTTTAATCGCTCTTTCGACTATTGGGATGGAGAACACTTGTGCAGATATCGGTCCTAAGCCAACAGTGGACATAAATGTAACTTTCAATCAACAAGATATACCGGATCACAACTGTCTCGTTAAAAACTTTTAATTTTTTATAACTTATTAATATGCTTAGAGTAACAATAAAAAATTCATTTTTCGACTTGAACGATCTTTTATACTTTAGTCATACTCTTCAACCATTTCAGAATGAGGTGACCAATGTATTGCGGAAAGATCGTGTTTGCTCAAATCATGGACTTTTTGCCCATGTACGAATTTCAAAAGTGTGTCGAGCGTTATCAAGGCAATTACAGAACAAGAAATTTCTCATGCACGGATCAATTTTTATGCATGGCCTTTGCGCAATTGACTTATCGAGAAAGTTTGCGCGATATCGAATCTTGTCTGCGTTCCATGAACAGCCGATTGTATCACATGGGGATTCGCAGTCCTCAAATATCAAGACCAACGATAGCCAGAGCCAACGAAAATCGAGACTGGCGCATTTATGCCGACTTCGCTCAAGTTTTAATTCATATGGCCAGAGAGCTCTACATCAAGGACGACTTTGGCGTAGAATTAGACAATACTATTTACGCTTTAGACTCAACGACCATCGACCTGTGTCTTTCATTATTTCCCTGGGCGCGTTTTCGCAAAACCAAAGCCGGTATCAAACTGCATACGCTTCTGGATCTGCGAGGCAACATTCCGACCTTTATCGACATCACCGAAGCCTTACTGGCCGATGTGAATATTCTCGATATCCTCGTCGTAGAACCAGGTTCATTTTACGTCATGAATCGCGGTTATGTCGACTTCGAACGCTTCTACCGTATTCACCAAGAGCGTGCCTTTTTTGTTACCCGGGCCAAAAAGAATTTCAAATTCAAAAGACTTTACTCACAAACTATCGACAGATCAACGGGACTGCGCTGCGATCAGACTATTGTTTTAACGGTCTCATCCAAAGACTATCCCGAAAAGTTAAGACGAATACGATTTTTCGATGCCCGGGACAATCGCACCTTAACCTTTTTAACGAACGATTTTTCTCATCCGGCATTAACAATTACGCAACTTTACAAATGCCGCTGGCAAATAGAACTCTTTTTCAAATGGATCAAACAACATTTACGAATTAAAGCGTTCTTTGGAACATCAGCTAATGCTGTAAAAACTCAAATATGGATTGCGATCTGTGTTTATGTCTTGGTGGCCATTATTAAAAAACGATTGAACATTCAACACAGTCTCTACACAATCTTACAAGTTTTCAGTGTCGCGGCCTTTGAGAAAATTCCGTTGTTTGAGTTATTAACAGATGTTGTACCTGTTACTTCTCAGGAAATTCAGCTAACACTCTGGGATTAATTTTTTACACTTTATTCCACTTTTTTAAATGGCTAAAATTTCTATTATCGTCGATGATTCTTTTAAATTTACAAAATCATAAACCATAATTTTTTAACTCATTTATTATCAATTAGTTAGAACGAGACAGTAGTGATACCGGATGTCAATTTTTATGCAAAAATACTCAGCTGCGATTCTTTCAACTTTGTTAGAAGTGAAGCCAGATATGAAGAAGAGCTCATTCCACAACTGAAGATTAGCGAATATGACTCTTTCAAAAACTGTTATTGTCAGTTAAACGGTCATTAATTTTAAGTATACTAATGTGGTGAGTCTAACGCTTCTTGACATTTGTCACCCCCGAATGTTTCTGTCGGGGGTCCATGATTCTCGACTGGATTCCCGATAAAAGCATTCGGGAATGACACTGAGCATAAGTAAAGAGATTTATGACTCACTACACTAAATAATCTTGCCAGCCTATTTATCGGAGGATTTTTGACTATATTTTTTTAATAATTTTTTTTTTAATCATGCCCTACCAAATCATCAACAACATTCCCGTTTGGGGAGAGCCGATTCCGCAGGCCGTTGAGCAAATCACCAACTGCGCGAAAAATGCCGCGCGCTGCGCTCTCATGGCTGATCATCATCAAGGGTACGCAGTACCGATTGGCGCAGTGGTGGCTTATCATGATAAAGTCAGTCCCTCTGGTGTGGGCTATGACATTGCCTGCGGCAATAAAGCCGTGCGGCTTGACATCTCCGCTGTAGAAGCGAAGAAAAATATAGAAAAAATCATGGACGATATTTTTTCGACGATTTCTTTTGGTGTTGGCAGAAAGAATAATGAACCAGTCGACCATCCCTTGTTCGAAGATTCGGCTTGGCGTATCGATGCGGCCAAAAAATTAAAAAAACTCGCGCAGGAACAACTGGGCACCGTGGGCAGCGGCAACCATTACGTGGATATTTTTACGGATGAAGCGAACCGCGTTTGGGTGGGGGTGCATTTTGGCTCCCGGGGGCTTGGGCATAAACTGGCCACGTATTTTATCCAAGCCGGCGGGGGCCGTGATGGGATGTTCGTGGATCCGGTTCTCTTGGATGCCAAAAGCCATTTAGGGCAGGAATATATTTCCTGCATGAAGTTAGCCGGGCGTTATGCGTACGCGGGCCGCGACTGGGTCTGCCAGCGGGTGGCGCGGATTTTAGGCGCAAATATTTTGGAAGAAGTCCACAATCACCATAATTTTGCTTGGGCTGAAAAACATTTCGGCGAAGATTTATGGGTCGTGCGCAAAGGGGCCACGCCGGCTTTTCCTGGACAAAAGGGTTTTGTCGGTGGGAGCATGGGTGATATCTCGGTGATTGTGGAAGGCATCGCATCCCAAGAAAGCGATAAATCGCTTAACTCGACCATTCATGGGGCTGGACGCGTGATGTCACGGACCGCGGCCGCCGGAAAAAAAAGCTGGCGGCGCAGTCGCCGCGGTGGTTCGTCTCGCCAAGGAGGACAAATCACTCGCCAGATGATGATGGATTGGGTGCGTTCCAAAAAGGTGGAATTGCGCGGAGCAGGCACAGATGAGTCCCCTCACTGTTATAAACGTTTGCCCAAAGTTTTGGAATATCACAGAGATACAATCCGAATCTTGCATACATTGACCCCGATCGGCGTTGCGATGGCAGGGGAAAACGAGTCTGACCCCTATAAAGATTAAGGAGTGCGCGCAAAGGTT
>CAYHTV010000052.1:0-6665 GCA_964359575.1 uncultured Planctomycetales bacterium | reverse complement strand
TTGACATAGAGATGTCAGGGCAGGGGAAAACGAGTCTGACCCCTATAAAGATTAAGGAGTGCGCGCAAAGGTTTCATCGACGAAAAACCCCAACGGAGTTGGGGCAGCATTGACATAGAGATGTCAGGGCAGGGGAAAACGAGTCTGACCCCTATAAAGATTAAAAAGTCGGTGCGGAACAAGATTGAAAATTATACTGAAGCCTTTTATGCAATTATACAGTTAGCGATTCGTGATATTATTGGTTCGATGAAAATTGACGAGGTGTTGGAGCAAAGAGCAACTTTAAATCAAAAACTTATGGAGTTAACTGCCAAGAAAGCAGAAGAATTGGGAATTAGAATCCAGTTAATTGGAATGAAAGACATTATGTTCCCAGGAGAATTGAAGAAAGTTTTTGCCAAAGTTGTTGAAGCACAAAAAGAAGGCTTGGCTGCTTTGGAACGTGCTCGGGGCGAAACAGCAGCTCTAAGATGCCTGGCTAATGTATCTAAAGTTTTAGAAGACAATCCTGTTTTGATGCAATTGCGAGCACTTCAATCAACAGGTAATACAGTTGTTATAGGTGTTGGGAATAATATTGTTCCTATCAAAGAAAAGAAGGAAAGGTAAAGTTTTTGATATTTAACATGGAGCAACTGATTTTTTGTCCATTGTTCGTAGTGAATCACCGGTTAAATCGTAATGAATTGGCTGGTGGAATGCAATGGGGACGGTCCTATTTTTTAAAGAATAAACCACCGTATGAAAATAGAAAGCGAGAATAAAGGGTCAGAGTGATTTAATTTGAAAACTCAAGCGGGGAAGGTCATTTTCTCAAATCATCAGAAACCTCTGGAGTATGTTGCAACATTCGTTGTTACAGCTTTTCCTGCAAAGGCCTTAAATGATTAATTGGTTTGAAGGAACGATATGGTATTTTGTTTTTCTATTTTCTACAATTTTTCATGAAGCCTCTCACGCTTTTGTTAGCCACAAACTGGGTGATCAGACGGCCTATGAAGAAGGGCAGGTTACGCTTGATCCCAGACCGCATATTCGACGTGAACCTTTTGGTATGGTAGTTGTTCCGATTTTTTCGTATATCATGGGGGGATGGATGATTGGCTGGGCTTCCGCCCCTTACGATATTTTATGGGCAATCAATTATCCTCGGCGTGCTGCCTTGATGTCTTTGGCCGGACCTTTATCAAATTTGGTGTTAGCAGTTGGGGCAGGTTTAATGATTCGTATTTTGGTGACGGCAGGAATTTTTTATGCCCCAGATTATATTAATTTTTCGCATATTGTTTTTGCATATCAAGAAGGTTTTTTTAGTAACTTAGCCTTTTTGCTGAGTGTTATTTTTTCGCTAAATATATTACTTTTCGTGTTTAATCTTTTGCCTTTCCCTCCCTTGGATGGAAGCGGTGTTATTCCATTGTTCCTGAGTGATCAGCATATCTCTCAATATCAAGAATTTGTTCACCAGCCGGCATCCGCATTTTTGGGATTGTTTTTGGCTTGGAATTTAATTGATTTCATATTCGATCCAATTCATAGTTTTGGAGTCAATAGTGTCTATTTCGGCATGGTTCATTATTAATGAAGGAAAAAAGAGGTCAGGGTGAATTTTAGAGGGAAAATGAGACAGCGACCTTTTAAAAAATAGGACCGTCCCCATTTTTGCCCATTTTTGCTGCATTGTTGCTAATTGACCTGCCCCGATTTTTAGAAAGACAAAATTAACCCCCCTTGCAGTCTATATCACTAAGTGATATACTTAAAACGTAATGAGATATTTAAAAACTAAGTATTTTACACGATGGGCAAGAAAAACTAATGTTTCAGACAGTTTACTGAGAGAGGCGATTCGTGAATTTGAACGAGGCTTATATGAAGCCGATTTAGGACACCATTTGTTTAAAAAAAGAATCTCATTGCATGGTCGAGGAAAAAGCGGCGGAGCCAGAACAATTTTGTTTTATCAGCAGGAAGAAAAAATTGTCTTTTGTTTTGGGTTTGCTAAAAATGTTAAAGAGAATTTGGATGAAAATGAAAAGAAGGTTCTTTATCAATTATCCAAAGACCTTCTTGGATTTAAGGTCACAGACTTAGATAAACTTATTCAATCAGGAGTATTGATTGAGATTCTAAAGATGGAGGAAGAAAATGAGAAATGATCTTAGAGAAATGATCTTAGAAACATATCAGGGCTTTTTTGATGCAGGAGTTATTAACGAAATAACATTAAGAGAAGTTAAAGCTATGTGTTTACCTAAGCTGAAACCATACACAAATGGAGCGATTATTAAAATACGAAAAAAGCTTAAATTAAGCCAGTCGGCCCTTGCCATGTTTTTGAATACCAGCACATCGACAATTCAAAAATGGGAACGAGGTGATAAACACCCAGCAGGCTCTGCCTTAAAACTCTTGCATCTTATTGATGAAAAAGGTTTGGCCGGTATTATATAGAACGGCCGATAGTTATAGAAAAATAATGTTTTTATGGATGGTTTAAAGAAACTATTTAAAACTTTCCCGAAAACTTTCCAGTCAAAAGATTGAAAACGCCAATAACTGGTCGTATAATGAAAAAATGGGACAGCGACGAATGGCACTGACTTATTGGTAAATTTTTACAATTTTTGAGCAATATTTCTAGAAAAAACGCTGATTGCGAGCTAATTTTTATATTAAAATTTGTTTTTTATGCTTAAGTCAGTGCCATTCGGGACAGCGACCTTTTATATGGAAAAATTTGATCCAGCCGAAAAAATCGAATAATTTTTTAAAACCCGCAGCATAAAGATTAAAAAGTCTCTAAAAATCTAGAATTTGTAAGTATTTAATGCTATAGTGCTTGCAAATTACGGCACTTTAACTTTTTATTTTTTCTATGAATCTTATCGTCGTTGGCATCAATCACAAAACCGCTCCCATTGATATCCGGGAGAAATTTTTCTTAAGCTCGATCGAGCAGGATTTACTGCTTTCCGAATTGCGCTGTAATCCTTCCGTTATTGAAGCCTTTGTCATTTCGACCTGCAACCGTACTGAAGTTTATTTGAATGGCCTGAGCACGGAAATGTTTTTTGATCACATCATCCGCCTGATTTCGAAAATCAAAAAATTGAATTTCACCAAAGACTTTCATAAATATTTTTATATCCTCACGGAGCAGGAGACAGTGCGGCATTTGCTGCGCGTGGCCTCGGGTCTCGATTCTTTGGTCATTGGAGAAAAACAAATCTTAGGCCAAATTAAGGCCGCTTTTGAAAAGGCCAAAGCAGGGACCATGTTCGGCAGGGATTTCAACATCCTCTCCAACATTGCCATCCGCGCGGGCAAAAAGGCGCAGACCGAAACCGACATCAGTTACGGTGGCTGCTCGGTGAGCTGGGCTGCGATGGTGCATGCCGAAAAAATGCTGGGAGCGCTGTCGGATAAGTCGATTTTGATTATCGGCGCGGGGAAGATGAGTGAACTGGCGGTTGGGCAAATCACGAACAAAGGCGTTAAAAAAATTTATGTGATGAACCGCACGCAGGAGAAGGCCAAAGATCTTTCAGAAAAATTTTCCTGTATTCCCTCGGCATTTTCGGAAATCAAGGAAATTCTGGTAGAAGTGGATGTTTGTATTTGTTCAGTGGGAGCGCCGCATTATATCCTTGACCGGGAATTGGTGGTGAAGGTGCTGGCGCGCCGGCAAGGGCGCAAATTGATTTTTATTGATATTTCTATGCCGCGCAACATCGATCCGCAGGTGGCGACTTTAACAGGTGTGAGTTTGTCGCACATTGATGATTTAGAAAAAGTGGTCGAAGAAACACTGCGTATCCGCCAGGCCGCCGTTGGTAAAGTTGAAGAAATTATCGAAACAAAGCTTACGGAATATTACCAAAAGATAAAAAAAATCAAAGAAATTCCATCAGCCGTCAATTCATCCGCACAGCCCTAGCAGTCTGAAACAACACCATCCTACACCTCCGATGTGTAGGATGGTTATTATTCATTCGCATGCTAAAAGGAAAGGCCATATTCCGCATTCGCTTATGATATCTAAGTCGCCTGCCGCTATTCTTGACAGTGAAGTTATGGTCGCTCTTCTTAATATGGGCGGTCCCAAAACCAACGCGGATGTCCCAGCCTTTCAAACCCGGCTTTTCAATGACCATCGCTTGATCCGTTTTCCCTTATCCAATATTCTACAGCCGGTTTTTGCTTGGGGCTTAGTGACTTTCCGCAGCAAGGCGTCCCAAAAGCGATATCAATTGATTGGCGGCGGCAGTCCGATTTATCAGTCTACCGAGAATCAAGTGGCGGCGCTTAAGGAAGAATTACAGCGGCGCGGCCGTGGGTTCGAGGTCATCTATTCTTTCAATTACACTCCGCCGTTTCCCGAGGACACGATTAAAGCAATAAGCGATGCGGGTAAAAAATATATCTTACCGCTCAGTTTGTATCCGCATTACTCCAGCGCCACGACTGGTTCCAACCTGCATTATCTCAAAGCGGCGGCCCAAAAAAATTATCCCGCATTGCAATTTCTCGAGGTTCCTTCTTATCATTTGCACAACGGTTACATTGATGGTTTTATCGATCGCATTCAGGAAGCGCTCAAGCCAAACGAATCGCTGAATGATTTTCATTTGATATTTTCCGCACATGGATTACCCAAATATTTTCTAGAGGAGGGTGACCCTTATGCGTTTGAAATTTCGCAAACCGTAGGCGCCATTGTCGCGCGGTTGCAGCGCAGCCGGGCGTGGGGGATTGCGTTCCAAAGCGCGGTTGGGCCGATCCAATGGCTTGAACCTAACACCGAGGCGGTCATCGTGGCCTTGGCCAAACAGGGCATTAAAAAAATATTAATAGTCCCGGTGGCTTTTGTCGGGGATCATATTGAAACGACGTGCGAAATTGATATGGAATACCGCAAAATCGCCGAGGACCTTGGGGTTGCTGATTTTCGCATGAGCAAGGCGCTGGAATGTCATCCGGGCTTTATTCGGGCGTTGGCCGATACGGTGGAGAATGTCGTAAGCACGCCCAAACTGGCAAAAAATATTTATTATTGACCTTTGTAGAACCAAAAGAATTGAAGTAGTCAATATTGGCCTTTGTCTCCTCAATGATAAATTCAAATTTTTTTCTTTAGTTGTACAAAGGCCCATAACCAAGGAGGAAAGAAATGCTGATGGATAAATTGATTATCACCGCTTATGGTTTATTTTTGTTCATGGGCGCGTATTTCGGCGCAAAGGCGGGGAGTAAAATTTCCATGATCATGGGCTTGGTTTCGGGAGCATTAGTATTTGCTGGCCTTTATCTTACTGGTACTAATGCCCGAAATGGATTTTTTTATCTGACACTGGTGAGTGGCTTTTTAACCGGTATTTTTATTATGCGCTTGTTAAAAACGCATAAATTTATGCCCTCGGGGATGCTTTTAGCGATCACGGTATTTTTCTTTATATTTTGTTTTTTGCGGTTCAGTAAAGCGTAATGGAAATTGGACGACAAGAAAAATTTGAAAAATCCCATCGTTATGCCGTTTCGATGTCGCTTGGTCTGAATATGGCCGCGGGTATGGCGGTGTTTTCGGCATTAGGGTATTGGATCGATCACAAAACAGCGAATGAAGAAGGGCTTTGGACGTTGGGCGGAATGTTTGTTGGAATCTTTTATTGCGGTTATGAGGTATGGAAGGTGGTGCGCCAGCAATTAAATGATAATGCTACTAATACGAAAGAGTAGAACGCAGGGTATCATTCAAAACGATCTTTTGCTGGTAAATCGATATGAACGATTTCAACCTTGAACAATACATTATGCATCATGTCTTGAATTCTCAGGAATGGCAATTGCCGTTTTTGCCGTCGATTCATTTGCCGGCGCCTTTGAGTTTACATGGTGTCATGCTGTGTGTCGGCGCGTTTCTGGTGATTGTGTTAGTGTGCGGTTTGCGCAGCCGCAGCGCTGTGCCGAGCGGGTTTGGGAATTTTTTGGAAGTGTTTGTTATTTTTATCCGGGATGAAATTGCGACGGCATGTGTAGGCGAAGAGGATGGCAAAAAAATGACACCGCTGTTTTGCACTTTTTTCTTTTTTGTTTTGGCATTAAATATCATGGGACTGATCCCGCTTTTTTCAACCGCGACCGCGAATGTGAATGTGACCGGGGCATTGGCGCTGGTCACGCTATCTTTTATGATTTTGGGCGCGATTTATAAAAACGGTGTTGGCGGGTTTTGCAAGGCATTGATCCCTTCCGGCGTCCCGGCACCGATTTTGCTTATTTTGGTGCCGATTGAATTTTTGGGGCTTTTTATTAAGGCCTTTGCGCTGATGATCCGTTTGTTTGCCAACATGCTGGCCGGTCATATCGTGATTCTCGCGCTGTTGGGATTAGTAGTGACGCTGGGATTGGTGGCCTTGCCGGCAGTTTTGCTTGCGTTATTTATTTCGCTTTTGGAAGTTTTAGTGGCGGTTTTACAGGCGTACATTTTTACACTCTTGTCCGCCATGTTCATTGGGCAAACCTATCATCCACAGCATTGAGTTGGTATATTTTTTTAGACAAAAACTTTACAGAGTTACATGGCATCAGTATAATACACGCACTTAGATAGTGTCGGAAAACCCTCCCGGTGTCATTGCGAGGAGCGTAGCGACGAAGCA
>CAYHTV010000051.1:0-13731 GCA_964359575.1 uncultured Planctomycetales bacterium | reverse complement strand
GAGAGGAGTTTTTAGCAGCTAGGAAAGTTTTATACTTTCCTATGCTGTCAAAAACAATTTAACGCAATTTTCTACAAATGGCTTCCGCCATCTCTTGGGTCCCAACGGCTGTCGGATCATTTCGGTCTTCTTTCATATCATAGGTCACAAATTTCTTTTCACGAATGATATCTTTAACCGCATTTTCTAATCGATCCGCAGCCGTATTTTCATTAAGATGGCGCAGCATCAAAACACCCGATAGGATCGTTGCGGTTGGATTTACTTTATTCTTTCCTGTATATTTAGGAGCCGAACCATGTACCGGCTCAAACAAAGAACACGCATTTCCGATATTGGCCCCGGGTGCTATCCCCAGACCGCCGATGAGCCCCGCACAGAGATCGGAAACAATATCCCCGTACAAATTTGGCAAAACCAAAACATCGTACAATTCCGGCTTTTGCACCAATTGCATGCACATATTATCAACAATCACATCCTCAAAACTTACTTTTCCCTTATATTCCTCAGCCACTTCCCGAGCCGATCGCAAAAATAAACCATCGCTGAATTTCATAATGTTAGCCTTATGCACCACTGTTACCTTCTTGCGGTTATGCTTGAGAGCATAATCAAAAGCATATTTCACAATGCGTTTGGATCCAAATGCCGAAATCGGTTTGATGGAAATCGCGGAATCCTCGCGGATTTGCTTTTTTTGTAGATTATTGATGGTTTGAATCAACTGCTTGGCTTCTGGAGTGGCTAAATCAAATTCAATGCCGGCATACAGATCTTCCGTATTCTCACGAAAAATAATTAAATCAATTTTTGAATAACGGGAGCGCACGCCCTCGTACGATTTGCAGGGGCGCACACAGGCAAAAAGGTCCAAGGCCTGACGCAACTGAACGTTCACCGAACGAAAACCCGTCCCAATGGGCGTGACAATTGGCCCTTTAATGGCGACTTTATTTTTCTTAATCGATTCTAAAACATGGTCCGGTAACGGTGTCCCATATTTTGCAATCGCAAATTCTCCGACGGCTTGTTCTTCCCATTCGATGCTCACCCCGGCTGCCTCCACGCATTTTTGCATAGCCGTTGTGACTTCCGGGCCTATACCATCCCCGGGAAGAAGCGTGACGCGGTAAGACATTCTTTTACTCCTTCAACGAATTATTTATGCTTGTGCAGCATTTGTTTGAATTCCTCGACATTTTTGACTTCGGCAATGGCGGTTTCATACGTAATAATTCCCTGCACATATAAATCACGCAGGGATTTATCCATCGTATGCATGCCATGCTGATGACCGGTTTGAATGGCCGTAGGAATTTGTTCGATCTGCTGCTCGCGGATCAAATTGCGGACACCTGGGGTAGCTACCATAACCTCAGTTGCTAAAATGCGGCCTTCGCCGTTAGCCCGCGGTAGTAAAATCTGCGAGACCACACCCTCCAAGCAAGATGCCAGTTGTAATTTGACCTGCTGCTGCTGGGACGGAGGAAAAACATCAATGATACGTTCAATGGTTTGTGGGGCATCAGGCGTATGCAAAGTGGCCAAAACCAAGTGACCGGTCTCTGCGGCGGTCAAGGCGGTCGAAATCGTTTCCAGATCGCGCATTTCTCCAACGACAATAACATCGGGATCCTGGCGCAAGCACCGCTTCAAAGCCTCGGCGAAAGAATTGGTATCGGCATACACTTCCCGCTGCTTAATAACCGATTTCTTGTTGTAATGGATATACTCGATAGGGTCTTCGATGCAAATAACAATTTTTGCCGTTTCCTCATTGATCAAATTGATCATGGAGGCCAAAGTAGTGGTTTTGCCGGTTCCCGTAGGACCCGTTATTAAAATTAACCCTGCGGGTTTACGGGCAAATTCGGAAACGACCATCGGCAAGCCCAATTCACTCATCTGAGGGACAAAAAGCGGAATACGACGGAAGGCTGCTTCTACTGAGCCGCGCTGAATATGAATATTGACACGGAAACGGTCTAATCCTGATAACGCCAAAGAAAAATCCAATTCTTTATCACGCTCAAATTTTTCCTTTTGACTGTCGGTCAAGATCCCGTAGATCATCTTTTTGAGTTGTTCACGGGAGAGAGGATGAACTTTGGTCAAGACTAATGCGCCATCAATGCGGACAACGGGCGGACTGTCTTCGGTGAGATGAAGATCAGAGGCTCGCGATTGAATCGTTATCAACAACAGATCCCGTAAATCCACTGTATCTCCTTGAGCAAGGATGTTTGTGCCTATGGTTAACGCTTGGGCTTATTGTTTCTCAAGCCATTGGGCAATCCGCTTGGCGCCTTCTTGGATCCGTTCGGCAGAAGTGGAAAAGCTAAACCGCGCATACCCCGGGGCACCGAAACTATCCCCCGGAACTCCCGCCACATATATTTCATCCAACATCCGGTTAATAACATTTTCGGAGTCGCCTAATTTTGCGATGTCACAGAATACATAGAAAGCACCCTGGGGTTTAATATAGCGAATAGCCGGAATTTTGTCAAAAGCAGAAACCATTAAATCCCGCCGCTTCTTAAATTCGCGGCACATCGCCTGAGTCGTCTCGCTGGAAGCCTTAAGCGCTTCCATGGCCGCGGCTTGGCTGATGGAGGCAGGATTGGAAGTGGAATGGTCCTGAAATTTTTTTATGTATTCCATGATTTCTTTCGGCCCGGCGCAATAACCAATGCGCCATCCGGTCATCGCATAAGCCTTGGAAACACCATTCACCGTGATAGTAAGATCATAAATGTCTTTCCCCAGCGATCCGATAGAAGTATATTCAGAAATATCATAGATGAGTTTTTCATAGATGTCATCGCTAATTACATAAATTTGATTTTTGACACATACGCGGGCGATCGCTTCTAATTCGCTTTTCGAATATACCATACCCGTGGGGTTCGATGGTGAATTGAGAATTAAAATTTTGGTGCGGTCGCTGATGCATTCGGATAATTGCTGGGATGTGATTTTAAATTGTGTTTTTGCGTCAGTAGGAATAAATTTCGATTTGGCGCCGGAAAGCTTTACCATTTCCGGATAACTGACCCAATACGGACTAGGGATTAAAACCTCATCCCCCTCATCAGCGAGGACTTGAATGATATTATAAATGGAATGCTTGGCCCCACAGGAAACAACTATTTGGGCAGGGTCATATTTTAAATTATTATCTTTGAAAAATTTCTCGGCGATGGCTTCGCGAAGCTCAATCGTGCCGGTGGAAGGAGTATATTTAGTAAAACCGCTTTGAATGGCCTTAACGCCTGCCGCCTTGATAAAATCCGGCGTATCAAAATCCGGCTCACCAGCGGCAAAATTGACCACATCTTTGCCTTGGGCTTTGAGTTCTTTAGCGCGGGCTGTGATCGCGAGGGTTGAAGATCCAACTATGTCTTTGACACGCTGATTTATCTTCAAGGTCATGCGATTCATGGAAACTTATTCAGACGGTTTTTTACGAAAGAATTGTTTGATCCCACCCGTGATATTCTTACCGATATTCCCCTTGATCTTGCCCTTATCTTCCTGCGGATGAGTATACGCCACGATGGGTTTTACTTTTTCTATCGGCTCATGCTTGTCTTGGGTATGTTCGGGTTTTGTGGGCTTAGAAACATTGACATCAATAGTCTTAGATTTTGGCTTTTTTTCGGGTCGGGAATTAGTAATGATGACTTTATCCTTTTCCGTCAGCTCCAGATAAGCCAATTGAGCATTATCACCGCGGCGAGCTCCCGAGGCAGGAATAATCCGCGTGTATCCTCCGATGCGATTTTTGAAACGCGGCGAAGTTTTATTAAAGAGATCACTCACCATCTGATGATCGCACAGAATCGCAAAAGCCCGACGGCGGTGCACGAGTTCACCTTTTTTGCCAAGGGTGATCAATTTTTCAATCAACTTGCGCGCTTCTTTGGCTTTCGCCAGAGTCGTGCACACACGTTGATGAATAAGCGTTGCCTTCGCAATATCCCGAAGGGTGGCTTTACGCAGGCTGCGGTTGCGGCTCAGACGATTTCCGGCGATCCCGTGTCTCATATTATTCCTTCTTTCTTAATTTCTTTGTGTCAATTTTCATTCCGAGATTCAAATTCATAACCTTTAAAAGCTCATTGATTTCCCCTAATGATTTTTTCCCAAAATTACGAAACCCCAGCAATTCCGATTCGGTTTTTTTGACCAATTCCGCAATTGTTTTGATGTTGGCCTCTTTTAAACAATTCGCACTGCGAACCGAAAGCTCCAGCTCAGAAATGGGAAGACGTAATTTTTCATAAAGCGCCTGCTCTTCGGCTGAGACTTCCTCTTGTTCCTCTTCTTCCTCCGGGAGCTGGCCATAGCTCACAAAAACATCCAGGTGGCGCTGGGAAATATTTGCGCCATACAACAAGGCTTCCTTGGGATTAATGCTGCCATTAGTCCAAATTTCCAAGACGAGTTTGTCATAATCGGTTCTTTGTCCTACACGGGTATCTTCAACAAAAAAGTTCACCTTGGTAATTGGCGTAAAAATAGAATCCACGGGAATCGTTCCCAAAATGCCGCCCTCTTTTTTGTTTAATTCCGCGGGAACATAACCTCGTCCCTTGGAGACTTCAAGTTCAACATGAAAACGCGTATCACGAGTTAACGTGGCGATATGATGGTTGGCATTGATAATCTCAACGGTCTCATCACAAATAATGTCCCTGGCCTTCACCTCACCTTTTTTATCGGCTTTGATGTAAACAATCTTAGGCACCTTGGAATGTGACTTAAGGACTAACCCCTTAATATTCAGTACAATTTCTGTTACCGCTTCCAGAACACCCGGAATAGTAGAAAACTCATGCTGCACCCCTTCAATCTTCATCGAAGTTATTGCGCTTCCCTCAATCGAAGAGAGCAAAATGCGGCGCAAAGAATTTCCTAAAGTGACTCCATAGCCTCGCTCGAATGGTTCAGCAATAAAACGGCCATAGGTGTTGGTATAAACTGACTCATCACAATCAAGCCTTTTGGGCATTTGAAAATCTCGCCACTTAATCCCCATGTTTTCCTCCTAAAATTATTAAAATAAAAAAAACTACCTCGAATAGAGCTCAACGACCAATTGTTCGTTGACCGGATATTGTATATCTTCACGCTGCGGAAGACGCTTGATTTTCCCTTTGACGTGATCCCGATCTACTTCCAACCATGCGGGAGGATTGCGCTCCGCAGTGGCTTTAATATTTTCTTTAATAAATTCTAAACTTTTTCCCTGCGACCGTAAGGCAATCTCATCATTTTCTTTTACGGAAAAGGACGGGATGTTAACAGCGCGATCATTTACAGTCACAAAACCATGAGTGACGATCTGCCTTGCCGCATTGCGGGAAGTCGCAAAACCCAGTTGAAAAATAACGTTATCCAGCCGCCTTTCTAAGTATTGCAATAGTGTTGTACCGGTAATCCCTTTTTTCTGGGCCGCTCTCGCAAAGTACAATTGAAATTGCCGCTCCAAAAGGCCATAAATCCTTTTCAATTTTTGTTTTTCCCGCAGCTGCAGACCATAGTTTGACAGTTTGGTGCGCTTCGTACCGTGCTGTCCTGGCGCATATTGCCTGCGATCAATGGCACATTTATGCGAAAGGCACCTCGTCCCCTTCAAAAATAATTTTTCCCCCTCGCGACGACACTGGCGACAGCTGGGGCCTAAATTTCTTCCCATTGAATTGATTCCTCCCTTTCTTAATTAAACTCTGCGTTTCTTTCGCGCGCGGCATCCATTATGCGGTAATGGCGTTATATCTTTAATGGAAGTAACGGTAAGCCCTGCCGCCTGCAAAGCCCGAATGGCCGATTCACGGCCGGATCCAGGCCCTTTCACCAAAACCTCAACTGTTTGCAAACCCATATCCTTTGCTTTTCTAGCGGCATCCGAAGCAGCAACCTGAGCGGCAAAGGGAGTAGATTTTTTTGTTCCGGTGAATCCCACGACTCCTGGCGTCGACCACACGATCACATTCCCTTGCCGATCGGTAATCGAAACGATCGTATTGTTAAAGCTCGCTTGAATGTGAACGATGCCGCTGGTAATGCCTTTGAGAATTTTTTTCTTAGCTTTTTCTGCTTTGGCCATAATTTTTCCTTATTTTTTCTTCAACCTATCATTATGATTTCTTAGCGGCTGGAGCAGCCGGTGCCGCCGGTTTCATTACGCCAACCATTGGTTTTTTTCCTTTGCGGGTGCGTGCATTCGTTCGCGTCCTTTGTCCACGGACAGGCAATCCCTTACGATGGCGGAGGCCGCGGTAGTGGCCAATATCCCCTAAGCGCCGAATATTTTGTTGAATTTCCCGGCGTAAATCGCCTTCGGTAACAAAATTGCTCTGAATAAAATTGGTGATCTTCGCAATTTCTTCATCAGATAAATCTTTGGCCCGCCTGTTACTATCAATTTTGACTTGATTCAAAACCACACGCGCTCTGGACGGACCAATCCCGTAAATATAAAGCAATGACGCTTCGATCCTTTTTTCCCGAGGGATATCAACACCGAGTATTCTGGGCATTCTTTTATCCTTGTCTTTGTTTATGTTTCGGGTTAGAACAAATAACCCTGACTACATTTTTACGTTTAATGATTTTACACTTACTGCAAATTCGTTTGACTGATGATTTGACTTTCATATTCCAAAGACGCGCTCCTCACGCGCACTTAAAAATCGCGATTACGCAACTATTTACATCGAAATGTTATACGTCCACGGGTTAAATCATACGGTGACAGTTCAACCTTGACCCGATCTCCAGGTAAAATACGGATAAAATTCATTCTAATTTTTCCGGAAATATGCGCTAAAACTTTATGACCGTTATCTAGCTTCACCCGAAACATGGCATTGGGTAATGCCTCAGCGATAACTCCCTCAACTTCAATAAGATCTTCTTTAGCCATTGTTCTTTTACCCTCTGCCAATCATCCGGGGTTTTACGCTACTTTGTCAAAATCTCTGGCCCTCGGTTGGTAATAGCAATCGTATGCTCAAAATGGGCTGAGGATTGGCCATCCTCTGTGACAACCGTCCACCCATCGCCCAAAACCCTGGTTTTCCACGTCCCCAAATTTACCATCGGTTCAATCGCCAAAACCATTCCCTCTTTTAAAATCGGCCCATGGTGCGGTGTTCCGAAATTTGGCACTTCTGGATCTTCATGCAGCGATCGGCCAATTCCATGCCCAACAAAATCCCGTACCACCGCAAAATTGTTTGATTCCACGAAATTTTGAATCGCAGACGACACATCTGACAAATGGTTGTCAACCTTGGCTTGGGCGATTCCCTTATAAAGAGAGCTTTCAGTAACTTCCATCAATCTTTGCAACTTTGGGTGGATCCGTCCGACTCCAATCGTTACTGCGGTATCAGCAAAATAATCTTGAAACATAATACCGACATCCAAGCTGACAATATCTCCTTCCTTGACGACCCGGTCACTCGGTATCCCATGCACAACCTGTTCATTCAAAGAAACGCAGATACTTTTCGGAAACCCGCGGTAACCTTTGAACGCCGGCTTTACCTTATAAGCGGCCATCAGCGCCTCCGCCCGCTGGTCAATGTCTTGAGTCGTCACACCCGATTTTAAAGAGCGCTTTAATTCGCTTATTATAAGAGCCAGGATTCTTCCGGCTTCACGGAGAATTTTAATTTCATCTGGCGTTTTGATCCTTATGGGATTTCCTGTCCGCATTAAAAATTTTCAGCAGATCTGCATATAACTCGGCTGAATCCTTATCCCCATCAACTTTGACCAATTTCTTCTGTTTCTTATAATAATTAATAATCGGCTGAGTACTTTTTAAATAAACGTCCATGCGCTTTTTAATCGTTGCCTTATTGTCATCTGAGCGCTGATATAAAGGGCCGCCGCACACATCGCAGATGCCCTGCTTGACCGGCGGTTTATTGACAATATGAAAAAGCGCCCCACAATCGCGGCACACGCGTCGTCCCGTAAGACGCTTAAGAATCACCGGAAGCGTTGCCTCCATGTATAACGCGCCATCAATAGGCTGTTTGACTTTTATTAAAATTTTATCTAAATCTTTTGCCTGGGTCGCCGTTCTTGGAAAACCATCCAGCATAAAACCAGTCTTAAAAATCGTTGGATCAGCCATTTTTTGTTGAATCATTTTGGTGACAACTTTATCCGGCACCAATTGCCCATTCTCCACAAGCTTCTTAATGTCACCGCCCAATTTCGTATTGGCCTTCATTTCCTCCCGTAAAAGATCTCCAGTTGAAATGTGGGAAATTTTAAACGTCTCCTTCAATAAAGCAGCTAACGTTCCTTTTCCCGCCCCAGGTGGTCCCAATAAAATTATCCGCATAGAAAAAAATCCACAAGGTCAAGCGCGCCGGCCTCGCAAATGGCCACTGCGCATAAACCCATCATAATTGCGCGTTAAAAGATGCGATTCAATCTGCTTCATAGTGTCGAGCATCACACCCACAATAATCAGAACACCGGTTCCGCCAAAGAACGAAGCCACCAAATACGGCACTTTAAAGGAAGCCATAATCGCATCCGGCATAATCGCAATCGCGCAAACAAATAAAGAGCCGGCCAAGGTGATGCGCGTCATAATAAAATCCAGGAAATTTGCGGTCTGTGTCCCCGGCCGGACACCAGGAATAAACCCGCCGTGTTTTTTCATATTTTCCGCAACATCAACCGGATTGAAAACAATCGCCGTATAAAAATAACAGAAAAAAACAATCAATAACCCGTACGAAAAATAATACCAAAAATGCCCGCGGGCAATATAGCCGGCTACCCCTTGAAACCACGGATGCGGAATAAAACTCGCCAGCGTCGCGGGAAAAAGAATGATCGATTGCGCGAAGATAATGGCAATGACCCCAGCCGTGTCAACCTTTAACGGGATATAAGTGCTCTGTCCGCCGTAAACCTTACGTCCTACAATGCGCCGCGCGTATTGAACCGGAATCCGTCTTTGTCCTTGCGTGATTAACGTAATCGAAATAACCACCGCGACCAAAAAGAAAACCATTATCAACAAAGTCAAAGGTTGTAACTGCCTGACACCAACTGTTTTGGGGGAGAGCAGCAGAATTACATTCTGAATCGCAGAAGGAGCCGCTGAGATAATCCCCGCCGTAATGATGAGCGAAATCCCGTTCCCAATCCCTCGCTCTTGAATCTGTTCCCCAAGCCACATTAAGAGAATTGTCCCGGCCGTCAGTGTAAAGGTCGTTATCAAACGAAAGACAAATCCGGGATTATTTACTAAATGCAATCCCTGAAAAGCCTGAGGGCTTTCCAACCACAGCGCAATAAAATACGACTGCACGAGTGATAACACAACCGTGCCATAACGCGTATATTGGTTAATTTTATGGTATCCGGCCTGTCCTTCCTTGGCCAATTTCTCAAGCGCCGGAATCACCGCGGTTAAAAGCTGCATAATGATTGAACTTGAGATATACGGCATAATCCCCAAAGAAAAAATAGTTAATTTCTCTAAAGACCCGCCTGAAAACATATTCATAATGGTGAATATGCTTCCTCCAGAAGTTGTGTTCATCCTTTCAAAGAACTCGGCCAACACCGCCCCATTGATACCCGGCGTTGGGATATAACAGCCAATGCGGTAAACAACAATGATTCCCAAAGTAAAAAGAATCTTCTTTTTTAACTCTGGAATTTTAAAACAATTAGTAAATGCGGACAGCATTCAAATATCGTTTTTGCTTTTCTATTTCTTAATTTTAGAAATCGGCTCGGATGCAGAACCGCTTCTAAGAATCGTTTCAACTGTGCCGCCAGCTTTAACAATTTTATCTGCGGCGTTTTTAGAAAAACAATGCGCGCGAAAAACCAGAGATTTTTTGATATCGCCATCGCCCAAAATTTTAAAGGGCTTGCGAAGGCTCGCGATCAATTTATGGGACTTTAAAAAGGCGGGATCAATCACCGTTCCTTCTTCAAATCGTGTCAAATTTGCTAATTTCACAACTTGATAAAAAATTGGCCGCTTGCTGTTAAATCCTACTTTAGGCAGGCGGCGAATGAGCGACATCTGGCCGCCTTCATGTCCCAGCCGTGTGGCGCGCCCAGAGCGCGCGTTCTGGCCATTAAACCCCTTGCCTGAAGTTTTGCCGTGGCCCGAACCTTTACCACGGCCGACGATTTTTCGGCGTTTATGTGATCCATCTGGAGATTTTAGTTCATGAATAAACATGATTTCAATCCTTTTTAATTCGCGCTGACTTCAGCAACCTTGACTTCAGCAGCGACACTCTTCGCGGGCTTTAATCGGCTTAACCCCTCCAATGTGGCCTTGACCACATTCATCGGATTATTCGACCGATGGCATTTGGTTAAAATGTCACGTATCCCAGCACCGTCACAAATCGCACGGACTGGACCGGAAGCGATAACTCCCGTACCCGCAGAGGCCGGTTTTAACATCACGACCGCGGCCCCATATTCGCCAATTACCTCATGAGTAATCGTTGTCCCTTTCATCGGTACAGTCACCATACTTTTTTTTGCTCGAATCAAAGCCTTCTTGATAGCATTGGCCACTTCACTGGCCTTGCCCATACTGTAACCAACTTTGCCGCGGCCATCTCCCACCACAACCAAGGCACTAAATGATAATTTTTTTCCGCCTTTATTGACTTTGGTGACGCGATTGATGGCTAAAACCTTCTCGGTAAACTCAGGATTTACCGAGACAGCGCGCAAAATGGGATCTTCCACGCCAACTTGAGCTGGTTCGCCAGGACCTGCATTAACCTTACGTCGCGGCTTGAGATCTGGCCCTTTTGTTCCTTTGTCACGCCTACCTCGAAATTTATTATTTTCCATAGTTTTTCCTTAATCCTAGAATTCTAGTCCAGCGCCTCGGGCAGCGTCTGCAAAAGCCTTAATACGGCCATGGTACAAATTCCCGCAGCGGTCAAAAGACACTTTTTTAATTCCTTTACTGATGGCAACACCAGCCACACTGGCCCCCAAAACTGTTGCCGCTTCCACATTGCCACCGCTTTTGATTTTCGACTTAATATCTTTCGCTAGCGTGGATTTTCCCACGATAATTTTCCCCGTTGCATCATCGATAATTTGGGCAAATAAATTTTTCAAACTGCGATGAAGGCACAAACGCGGACGATCACTGGTCCCTTGCACAGCTTTACGAATACGTTGATGCCGATAAATTCTTCTCTGTTCGCGAATATTAGGCATAGTATTATTTTGTTACGGATTTTCCTTGTTTTCTACGTACCGCTTCGGCTAAATATCGAATCCCTTTGCCCTTATACGGTTCGGGCGGTTTAATATCCCGGACATTGGCTGCAACACGTCCAACCAAAGCTTTGTCTGTTCCTTCGATAACAATCTGTGTCGGCTGCGGTGCTGATACTTTAATCTCCTTGGGGAATTTATACTCGACCGGATGGCTAAATCCTAAATTTAACACCAGCATGTCGCCTTTGACTTGCGCACGGAAACCAACCCCCTGGATTTCCAATTCTTTCTTATGGCCTTTCGTAACGCCTTCAATCATATTGACCAGATGGACGCGGATTGTGCCATGGTTGGCGCGGCTTTGTTTTGTGTTATTCAGCCGATCTACGACCAACATTGAATCTTTCTGCCCAACTTTGATCCCTTGCGGAAGATCCAATGCCAATTTGCCCTTAGGGCCTTCAATGCGCACAATCGGGCCTTCCAAAGCCACCTTGACTTCTTTAGGAAAACTCACTGGAATTTTACCAATTCTCGACATATATTTTCACCTTAAATTACCAGATGTAACAAATGACTTCTCCGCCCACTTTCAGCTTGCGGGCTTCACGGTCACGCATCACGCCTTTAGAGGTTGAAATGACCGCTGTGCCTAAACCGTTTAAGACGCGCGGTAATTTATCATACTCGGAATAAATTCTTAATCCCGGTTTAGAAATGCGCTTTAAACCCCTGATTGATGATTTTTTATTTTCGTATCTCAAATAAACTTTTAAAATTCCCTGCGTATTATTTTTTAATAATCGATAATCTTCAATATAACCCTCATCCTTAAAAATTTGCAGCATATGCTCAATCAATTTTGAGGCCGGGATATCCACAGTCTCTTTACGGGCTTGTGTTGCATTACGAATATGGGTCAATGAATTTGCAATAGGGTCAGATAGTGACATAATAGAGGCCTCTTTTTACCAGCTTGCTTTTTTAATGCCTGGAATTTCACCCTTCCAGGCTAATTCTCGAAAACAAATACGGCATGTCCCAAAGCGTCTTAGGTATCCCCGCGGACGCCCACAAATTAAACAGCGATTGTGCTGGCGCACCGGAAATTTCGGCTTTTGCCGCGATTTATTGATTAATGCTTTCTTAGCCATACAATTATTCTCTTTCCTTATTTATTGATAAAGGGCATCCCTAACAAACGCAAAACTTCTAACGTATGCTCTTTGGGCCCATGGTCAAAAACAAATGTGATGTCCATACCTTGCGTACGCTGCAACTTTCCGGTATCAACTTCCGGAAAAATTGTCTGGTCAGTGATCCCTAAAGTATAATTGCCTTCACGGTCAAAGGCCTTTTTGGACACGCCGTTAAAGTCACGGATACGCGGGACAGCCACATTCACTAAGCGGTCAAAAAACTCATACATCTTGGCACGGCGTAAAGTCACTTTGCACCCTACGGGTTGACCGATTCTCAATTTGAAATTTGAAATAGCTTTTTTAGCCCGGCGCAGCATCGGCTTCTGTCCCGTGATCATGGTGAGATCAGTTAAGGCAACTTCCATAATTTTCATATCTGCGATGGCCTCACCCACACCCATGTTGACCACGATTTTTTGTAAACGCGGCACAGCCATAGGATTTTTAATCCCAAATTTATTCTGCATTTGGGGAACAACTTCCTCACGGTACCTTTTTGATAAACGCGGGGGCATGTTAAATAATCTCTCCACTCTTCTTGCTGATACGGACTTTTGTCCCGTCTTTTAAGATAGAAATTCCAAACCGTGTTGGCTCATTGGTTTTTTTATCAATCAACATGACATTAGAAACATGAATGGGTGATTCCATCTCGACCAACCCTCCTTGGCTTTCCTGCTTGGTTCTCCGGCGGGCCTTTTTAACCAAATTAATTCCTTCGACAAGAGCGCGCTGCGTCTCTGGGAAAATATGGATAACTTTTCCACGCTTACCTTTATCTTTTCCAGTCATTATCATCACTTGATCATTTTTTCGAATGCGCAGCATATTAAACGACCTCAGGGGCTAAGGAAACAATTTTCATATATTCCATATTACGTAATTCACGGGCGACGGGGCCGAAAACCCGTGTTCCTTTAGGATTTCCCGCATCATCAATCAAAACAACCGCATTGGTGTCAAAACGGACATATGTCCCATCGGGCCGGCGGATGTTTGCCTTTGTCCGGACAATAATTCCTTTGGCCATTTGCCCCTTTTTGACCGCTGCTTCGGGGGCGGATTCTTTAATATTCACCCTGACAATATCACCAACCTGAGCGCGCATTTTTCCTTTACTATTGAGAACACCAATCAAAGACGCTTTACGGGCTCCTGTATTATCGGCCACATCCAATATCGATTTTAAATAAAGCATAAAATATCCTAACTTCTATGGGCCTTTGTACAACTAAAGAAAAAAATTTGAATTTATCATTGAGGAGAC
>CAYHTV010000050.1:0-13799 GCA_964359575.1 uncultured Planctomycetales bacterium | reverse complement strand
CTAATGGATTCCCGACAAAGGCATTCGGGAATGACAAACGCGTAAGTCCTAAAAATATATTTTAATGGGAGGAATCCTTATACCCAGCTCACGCTATTTGCAAATTCATCAATCATGCTGACGCGCTCACGCCAATAGGCCGGCGCAGCGGCAGTCATGGCATAGATTGGGGACAGCTTTTCCATGGTATTTTATTTCCCGCTCCAAAAAAGCCCGGTGGCATCCGCGGCATTTGTGACTCAACGAATAATGAAAATCCTGCAAAGGGCAAATGTCACAGCGCGGGGCAGTCCGGCATATGTCCTTCCCCAAACGCACAATTAAGGCATGATATTCATTGAACATCAACGGGTCAGACGGTAAATTTTGCAGGAAAATTGCTTGCAATTCATGATAATCGGCGTCGCGTTGAACCCAATTGTGGCGATAGAAAATCCGCCGGGTATACGCATCCACCACAAAGGTGGGTTTATTAAAAGCATAGAGCAAAATGGAGTCCGCGGTTTCCGGGCCGATGCCGTTGACGCTTAAAAGCTTTTTACGTAACTCCGCCGTGCGCTGCGCCGCGATCATTTTCAGGCTTCCTCCATATTCGTCAAAAATAAAACTTACTAAATTTTTTAAACGCTGCGCTTTAATATTAAAATAACCAGAAGGGCGGATCAGTTTAGCCAAGGTCTTAACCGGAATGCGGTGAATGGCCGAGAGCGCCATAACCTTCTCGCGGCGCAAATTGGCAATCGCCTTTTCCACATTTCCCCAATTGGTGTTTTGGGTTAATACAGCGCCGATAATAATTTCAAATTTTGTCCGGCCGGGCCACCATCCCTGCGGGCCAAACTTTTTAAAAAGCCGCCGGTAAATTTCGTCTAAATCATTTCGTGCTGGTGATTTCATGCGTCAGCGCGGCTTAAGCATCCGCGGAATCTTTGGCTGGGGGTTTCTCAATATACTCTGAGTGAATTAAACGGCCGTCAGCGTCAAAATAGAGATAGACTTTTTCGGATCCAAAAGGCCTCACCGGATAACGGTACAACCATTTGGTTTGCTGCCGGCCGTCTTTTTGGATTTCTTTGACAAAAATCGGATCGCCAAATGCTCGACGAACGCTTTCCTGAGTGGAGTATTCCTGAAGTTTATCTTGCTCAATAACCTTGAGCAGCTTCTCAAAATTCTGATTCTGTTTATCAACGTACTGTTTCTGCAGCGCCTTATTATCGCCAACAGCTTTTAAAGTCAGCAATTGATCTAGATGCGCCAATTTAGCACAGCCGGTGAACGCTAATAAAACTCCCAGAAATAAAAATAATTTTCGCATTGAGCGCGCCATCCTATAAATTATAGCACAGATATTCTTGTGGATAATACCCGCTTTCGCCGCTTATGCTATTTACTAATCCGATTGCGCTCTTCAGTCAACTGCTTAACTGCCATTTCAATTTCCCGCAAGCGCTTCGGAATCCATTTCAACCGTTGGCCGTATTCTTTTAAAAGCTGCTGGTCTTTGCCAAAAGAGTCCGCGATCACGCGCGCCTTCACATAGCTTTCTGTTTCAAGATCAGCGCTTTCTTTTTCTAAATTCTTAATTTCACCCTTAATCTCGTCAATGCGCTTGAGGGCCTTTTTATGCTGACGATGCAGTTCTGTTTCCATCGCCTCTTTCCTGGTTTTTTCTTCTGTCATTTTGCGCTGCTCCAACCCCTCGGCCTTTATGCGCCTTTCCTCGTTTTGCATGCCTTGATCCTTCTGGGCCTTTTTATCCAAATAATAATCCAACCCGCCCGGATACGTCGCCAGCTGCCCATGGTTGACCTCAATCACCGTATTGGCAATCTCTTTGACAAAAAACAGATCATGGCTGATAAAACACAGTGTCCCTTGATACGCCTGAAAACAACTCGTCAAAGCTTCCACGCCATCGATATCCAAGTGTGTCGTCGGCTCATCCAGTAGAATAAAATTCGGTGGGTTAATCAAAAGTTTTGCCAAAATCAAACGGCTTTTTTCGCCCCCCGAAAGAACCCTCACTGGTTTAAAAACATCGTCCCCGCGGAAATTAAATATTCCCAACAGAGTGCGGATCTTAACTGCCGGAATACTGCCCAGCCCTGAAGAAGCCACCTCATCGAAGGCAGACTTCTGCGGATGCAAAACCTCTAACCGGGTCTGTGAAAAATACCCCATATCAACGTTAAACCCTAGCTTCCGCGTACCGGTTTCCGGCTCAATGACGCCGGCGAGCATCTTTAAAAGAGTCGATTTGCCGGCACCATTAGGGCCGACCAAACAGATTTTCTGTCCGCGGGTGATTTCAAAATCCAACCCCCGATAAACGGTCTTATCGCCGTAGGATTTTGAAGCATTGATGAGCGTTGCCACAACCTGCCCGCTGCTTCGTGTTGGCGGGAACTCAAAATCTTTGATGCTTCTTTTTTCTCGCGGGAGATCAACTTCTTCTTCCTCAAGGCGCTCAATCATTTTGCGTTTATTGCGTACCGCCGAGGCGCGGTTGGGCTGCGCATGAAAACGCTGCGTGAAACGCTCCAATTGTTCTTTGCGTTTCCCCAAAACTTTCTGCCTTTTCTCCAAAGTTTTTGACTCGATCCCCTTCGCGGTCTCGTAAGTTTCATAATTTCCCTTGACCTTAGTCATCTTACCGTCTTCGAGGACAATCGTATAATTGGTAACATCATTTAAGAATACTTTGTCATGGGAAATAAGGACAAAGGTGCCTTTGTATCTTGATAAAAAATCCTTAAGCCATAACGTAGCATCCAAATCCAGATAGTTCGTAGGCTCATCGAGGAGCAGCAAATCAAACGGGTACGTGAGCATTTTGGCCAAAAGGGTGCGCATCTGCCAGCCGCCGCTTAAATTCATAATCGGTTGGTGAGAATCTTCCCGCTTAAAACCAAGCCCCATCAAAATTTTTTCCGCCTTATGTTCGAGTTCATAAATCCCCAGCTGCTCCAACTCATGCAGAATATCGCCGTAACGGTCGGTGCCAGCTTTATTCGCTTCTTCAAGATGGTGCTTCTCATCGAGCAAGGCCATGATGCGGCTATCCCCCGCGGTTAATTCTTCAATCACCGTGCGCTTCGAATCAAACTTGGCTTCCTGCGGAAGAAAACCAATATTGAGATTTTTTTGAATTTGAATGCTGCCGCCGGTCGCTTCCATTTCCCCTAATATAATAGAGAAGAGCGTTGTTTTCCCAGCGCCGTTGGGGCCGGTTAAACCGATCTTTTCATTCGGATAAATACTTAAGGACACATCCTTTAGGATCGTCCTGCCGGTAAAATTTTTGGAAAGGTTAGAAATCGTAATCATGATAAATTGAATTTATGGGCCTTTGTGCAACTAAAGAAAAAAATTTGAATTTATCATTGAGGAGACAAAGGCCAATATTGACTACCTCAATTCTTTTGGTTCTACAAAGGTCAATAACGCCAATGCGATACAAAACTTTGAGGGATTTACGCGGCAAATCCGTGCTTATCGGCGCCGTCGCCCGCGGGGGCGCGAACGTTGAAACCGATTAAAACTAAACACATTTTGCGGTTTACTAAAATCCACGGCCTGGATTTCTGGATGGCGTGAAATCGGCAAAGACGTTCTGATGAGATGTTCAATGCTGCTCACATCGCTGCGCTGATCCGGCCTGGCAAAGGAAATGGCATGCCCAGGGCTTCCGGCGCGGCCGGTGCGGCCAATGCGGTGCACATAAATTTCTGCCTGATCCGGCAAATCATAATTGATAACCAGCTCAATGTTGCGCACATCAATGCCGCGTGCTGCGATATCGGTCGCTACCAGCACACGGTATTTCCCGGATTTGAATCCTTCCAAGGCCTGGCGGCGCTGGCTTAAAGACCGGTCCGAATGGATCTCGGCGGCGCTATACCCCAAATTCTTAAGCGCCCGCGCGGTTCGCATGGCGCCCATTTTCGTGCGGCAAAAAAGCAAAACCGATCCGCGGAATTGGACCAATAATTTCCCAAGCAATTCCTTTTTCATTTCTTGCTGCACAATAAATAATTCATGCGTGACATGATCGGCGGTTGTACCGGTCGGAGCGATTTCAACCTGCACCGGAATCTTCATATGATGCGCCGCAATACGTACTATCGCCGACGGCATCGTCGCCGAGAAAAGCATCGTCTGCCGCTCTTTGGGAATCGTTTTAAAAATTTCCTCAATCTGGGGGGCAAACCCCATATCGAGCATGCGATCCGCTTCATCCAGCACCAGGATACTCACTTCATTGAGGCGTACTTTTCGCTGTCCCATGAGATCTAATAAGCGCCCCGGCGTAGCGATGATCACGCGGGGATTTTTAGCCAAAGCGCGCAATTGATTTTGAATTGGATCGCCGCCGATCAAAGAAACGGTCCGAATATTAAACGGGTGCGCTATTTTTTGGATGCTCTCTTCCACTTGCAGAGCCAGTTCGCGGGTTGGAACAAGCACCAGGCCATGTTTTTTATTTTGGGCCAGCTGTTGAATCATTGGAATGGCAAAGGCCATCGTCTTCCCGGTGCCGGTTTGCGCAATCCCTATAATGTCCTGGCCTTCCAGAGCAAGCGGAATCGCCTTATGCTGGATGGGTGTCGCTGTCTTAAATCTTAAATGCCCAATAGTCTCAATAATCTTCGGGGCAATACCTAAATTATAAAAACTCAAATTTATTTCCTCCTATTTAAAGAAAGGGGGCAACCCTTAACGAGTATGCCCCTTTTCATGTCAAAAGTGAACCTGACCTTCGCCGTTATAATTTAACGACATTGGTGGCTTGTTCGCCTTTTGGGCCTTTGGTAATTTCGAATTCAACCGCTTGACCATCGGTCAGCGATTTATATCCGTCCCCTTGAATTGCACTGTGATGCACGAAGACATCTTTGCCGTTTTCAGGTGTAATGAAACCATAGCCTTTTTGATTGTTGAACCACTTAACTGTTCCTTTAACCATTTCTTAAAACCTCCTTTAAATAAAATTTGCAAGTAAACATCGGTAAACGGAAAAAACCGCAAGGCGATTGACCTACACACCTTACGGCTTGTGATTTTTTCTACCTTACTTGCTACTGAATTGTTGATGAAAGTATAAACGAAGTCTGCGGCATTGTCAATAAATAAAAAAAAAATATTTCCCAGGATAAGAATATAAAATGAAAGGCTTATTGTACCGGGGACAGTGTCATTTCCCACACACTTTCAACAATAATGAGAAAGTTTAAAAAACCAGAAAGATATTTTGACAAATTGAAATACAGATAAATACCGGCAGTCAGAACAAGCAGCGTAAAAACACCATCGAATTTGCACGAAAAGTTTTTATCCATTTTATTATTGAGCTTTGCTTAACCAAAAGCAGAAGGTAGTCAATATTCCTGCATAAAATCTGCTATTTTGTATTTTTAAAAAGAATAACGGGTGCGCCATTAAAGTTATATTCAAAAACTTTTTCTGACGAATACCCCTCCACCGGCGCCATGAAGGTATAAACATTTTTAAATGAATAATGATCAGCGATGGCCTTTTCCTCCCCCAATGGACTTAAATACACTTGATTCGCAATCATGCCTCTGAACTGAAATAACCGCATAATTTCCCCGAAAAGCGGCTGGCCGATAATGGGGATGTGCGGCTCCAAATAAGGTTTGAGCGCAGCGAGTTCTCCAGAATCTTTTGGCAGATAATTTTGATAAAGTTCTGTCAGTAAGGCTTGCCGATGGAGATCCAATAGATCTCTTTTTATAAAAAGAAACGTGTCCCAGGCATTGATAATAAGTTCATAATCAGAATTCAATAAAGTCTGCGTAAAAGGAATCTCCTTTTTAAGGTAATAAATACTTTTACTAGGGCCGAAATGATACATAAGCGCATCAGGAGGATGAGAAGCGGTATCAAGAAAATTCCATACGCGATTCTGTAAATAGCCGCCATACACGGGCGCTGTCCAAAAAAATAATTTGTCTAAGGCCACATAACACGCCAAGCCTTGTGACGGAGGTTTAGTAAGGAAATCCAATGCTTCCATTGCATAACTCAAGGATTCATCGCCCTTAAGCGCAAGGTATTTAAACCTGGATACATTTCGCTTCTCGAGATAATCCTGAACCGGCTGCTGGATGGCAAAGGATGGAAATTTGTTATGGCTTAGCAAGAACATGGAAAACAGAGCGGAAAAAATACAAAAAACTTCTAACAGGGTTAAGAATAAAATTTTCCGCCTCAGAAAAAGTTCCTGCAAATATACCCCAAGGGCCAAGAGAGTGACCATACCGATAAAAATTGCGTAACGGATGCAATTTGCTAACTCATTTATGGGAATGACTAAAAGCAATCCGATCCCCATCAATGGCAGCCCCCAAAGCAAAATTTGCAATTTTGAATCCTTTTTACAAAAAATGACAGCGCGCCACAAAAACACCAACGACAAAGGGAATGAAATCCCAAAAATCACCGGCCCAAATCCGCCATTGAGCGTGCCGAGTCCAACATCATCCAGAATTAATAATTGCATTTTCCTTAAAACTGCCCGCCCGATACTTCCCAGGCTCAAATGAATGTCTTGAATTGAAAAAACTCCAAATCCCCAGTCCAAAAGATTAACATGATAAATCGGGTTCTTAAAAGCCACCCAATTGCGCAAATACCAATAGCCGCCGCTGAGAAGTATAAAAAAAATATAAAGCATCAACTGCCGTTTGCTTTTGAGTGCCAGGATTAAAAAAAGATTTAACAAGCCAGTAAAAAAAATCATAGAGTACTTCATCCCCAGCACGATCCCCATGGCAATCGCGGTCAAATACAAAATCAGGCTATTTTTTTCACGAAAATAGATGAAACTCAAGTAAACCACAATAAAAAAATACACGTGGCTGATCAGATCCACATAGCCGCTGCCTATCTGCGACATGACAAGGGGAATAAATAGAAACTGCAGCGACACAAAAAAGGCAATATTTCTTGAAACCTTCAATTCCCGCAAGAATGCAAAGATCGTCATAACGCCTAACAGCGCCGCCGCAAGCTGGGCCGCGCCGATTGCGACGTCATTCTTAAAAAATATCATCGGCCACAGCAAAATAAATTCCGCATTTTGTGGAAAAGCAAACGGTCGGAAGAGTTCCACGGGAAGCAAAGTAAGTTTATGGGCTTTGATATTTTCATAGATAGCCGGCAAATGACACGTGAGATCATCGATCCCCCGCGGCGGCATAAGCAGAATCGAAATCATAAGCCATGCCAGCAAAAATAAAAACAAGACCAACAGAAAGATATTATGCCAGCGGCATAAATCCTTTTCCAACTCTTTAAGGGAAGAAAAAATGGAAGCGAAATCAATATGTATTTTGTGCGGCTTCGCCAAGATTAGAACAGCCATGGAGATACTTAAGTTAACCGTTATTAACGCCTGCGCATGCAAGACGTGCGCCAGGCCTAAAATGAGTTCGGTGAGGATAACCTGCGCGGATAACAGGAGGAAGCTGGCTATCACCTTTCTGCTAAACTGCTTTAACCCACGGGAATCTAAAAAGAAGAAATACGAAGAAAAAATAAAGAGATTGAGTGAGAGAAAAAACATAAATTTTTAGTCAAGGGACGACCCTTCGGGTCGCCACTTGCCCGTGGCATGACCACGGGCAAGTACTGCATCAATCCACGGGCAGAGCCCGTGGCATCTGATGCTGTTAAAAGGATACTCTCATTTCTGTCAGAAAAAAAGAAAAGCACTGTGCAGAATCGGCCACACCGGTTTACCATTTTTTAAGGTCGCTATCCGCTTTGTCCTCCCCCTTTGTCCTTCCTTTATCGATGCCCTTTTGTCGTCCCTGTTTCTTTGTCAGTCCCGCCTGTCACCTGATTCTTGAATTTTAAAAAAGGCCCTTTCACCTTCACTGTCCCTTTTTCCCTGTCTCTAGGGACAGGAAGGTAATGCTGTAGTTTTTAGCACGCCCGCATTATCCACGGTAAGCCGATAGCAATTGTTTCCGTTGGTCGCGCGAAGAACGAGACCTTTCCCCTGACTGCGAATAGCCACATCGGCGTTGACAAAAGCGGCATTACCAGATTCCTCTTGAACCACAAGTGTCTGAGAACCACTCGTGATTATGCCGGGAGTTAGCTGATAACCATTGCGGGTAATATTCTGGCTCACTAAATTATGATCCCCGCCAACACCTTCACTGATGGCGTAGCGATGATTCGGTTTAGTGCCATCCTGTTTCCCAAAACGGTTTGCTACGATCACATTGTGCTGGGCGGTTTCACCAGGATTCGCACTGAACGTCAGCGCGTCCGTGAGATTTACACCCGCCAAAGAATTATCCTCAAAATAATTGCCGATAATGCGCCACCCGTTAAACCGTCCACGGCCCAAAAGTCCTTCCCGCTGATGCTCCTCCACGATATTGCCCAGTAAAAGATTATCGTTCGCCCAGTGCCCAAGAATACCAACTTGGCCATCCCAAATATGATTATTAGTGACCCGAGAATCCCAGCCATCGATATAAACATTAGAAGAATCCGGATGAGTTGGCATATCCTTGCCATTTTTTCCGATAAAACTATTGGTGAGTGCCGAATCGGAATTCACCCGGACCCCGTATACTTGATTATCCGTGACCCAACTATCGGTGATCGTATTATCCAAGGCGTTACTCCCACTTGTTGTATAGCTAAAATTGATTCCGTACCGGCAATTACGGATAAAACAATGCTCAATATTGACATTAGAAATATCGATTCCTCCAATACAAGCCCCTACATTCGGATTACTGGTTTTATTCCCGTCAATGATCAGGTTGCGAAATGTCGCGTCTTCAGAATTGAGCGGATTGGGATCTGCTAAAACTTGAAACACATCACTATTGGCGCCAGTGGCCAACGTCACCTGAGCGCCGCGATCTTGACCCTGGATTGTCACATTACGTTTATTGATCTGTACCGCCTTGCTAAGAAAATACATCCCCTCTAAAAGAACAACCGCCCCCCCTTGCGCTGGCAATGAATTGATCGCCGCCTGCAATACAACATCATCGTTGATGCCGCTACAAATATATTCTGCCTGTCCTTTGTCCTGGGTATCAAAAGCCGCGACAATGACCGTGACCGGCGAGCGATCGGATCTTAGCAGTGAAGCCGATCCAGGAGGTTGAAATTCCGCGGCGGTACCGAGAGTTGAGGAAATAACAGCGAAAAAAATTCCAAAAATTAACGCACGGCAAATTTTAACGTTACGCATTATCCCCCCTTTGTTCAAAAAATTCCAAATGTTTAACTTTTCTCTTACGGCTGTACCGTAATGGCCAACGCATCGCTAGCGCTCAAGGGCCCATTGCCATTACAGGTTGCTGTGTTGTTCCAGATGAACTGGGTGTAAGCCGATAAACCAGCCGTTCCTGCTGGGATGGAAATACTAACTTGTCCAAAGCCAGTAGAATTCGTGCTGACTGGCACAGCAAAAAATTGTTGCTGACTCAAACCTACATGAAGGCGAACACCCGCAATTGAGCTACCCGTTGTATCCGGGCTATTAGCTAGTACCAATAACCCCTGCGCATTCGGCGGACCACTTGTAGAAGTCAACGTAAAGGGTTTACCGTCTTGAGGCATGGGGTAGGCATTAATAGCCATGGGGCCTTGGCAGGTGTGTGTGGATCCACCATAACGTTTCAACCCCTTGGAAAGCGTAGGCACCAATTTTGTATTTCTTCGATTAGCGCCAAACTCAGGAAAGTCAGCCGAATCGTGCATAGGAGTATTTAAAGTGAACGCCTCTATTCTGCCAAAACCTTTAGAAGCTATGATCTCAGACATCCCATCATTATTGATATCGGCAAAACTAGGTGGATATTGATCAACCCACGTGGCTAATCCAACCGGCACAGCTACGTAATTACGGAGCGCATATGGAAATCCTGACATAGTATTTCCAAAACGATCAAAGGCAAATATCGCATCGAAATAACCTCCTACACCTCCTGTGGGACGGGCGTTCATCGCTTCCAGAAAAATCTCCTGGTATCCGTCTCCATCTAGATCAGCCACACCCACATCGGTGGCATTAATATAAAGGACGGGAGTCGAAGGGCCATCCCAAATATATCGAGGAAAACCCGGCCACGGCTGACCTTGCCAATCTGTAACGTAGACTTTAACGCTATCATGATAGATAATCTCCAACGCATGATCATTGTTGAGATCACCGAGTGTCACCCGTTGACCAAAGATGGACTGCACGCCATTGGGCCACCGAGCCAATTGCTGGCCATTGCGATCGATCACAAAATGTTCCTGAACTTTCGTGTTCCAATCCTGCGTCTTCAAGACCACCTCGGCGTAGCCGTCGCCATTAACATCTCCCGAGACAATCTCTGCGGTGATAGGAAATAGTCCATTCACCGACCATGACCATCGGGAGGTGCCGTTGAGTTCAAAGGCAAGCACACCGACACCTATAGATGGATACATTCCGGTTGCAACGGAAATGAGGATAGCTGGTCCTTTCCCATCACCAAAGTCAACCACAGCAGGATCGCTCAGTCGTCCACTCACATTCCAGCTAGCGATTGAGGACCCACTGGCGTTTATGACTTGAAGCCCCGAACCGCTAAAGGTAAGAATTTCCAATTTTCCATCACCATCCAAATCAGGCACGAGGACAGCATGATACTGATCCCAACCACTCCAGACCTGAAACTGAAGCAGATGGCTGATTAATTGTCCCGTAGGTGAGATAACTAAAATCCCTCCACCATTTTGAGTGTCACCCGCCAGAGCGATAATTTCTGAATCAGGTCCCCCTGCCACATCCCCAACAGCCACGATCGAAAGTCTTCCGCAAAGAGCTGAACTAGTTTGATGGTAGGGGGCAAGGACCGGAAAGCCGGGAAGTAACGTACCCGTCGCACCATCCCAGGCATAGATACCTTGTTTAATGGCGATATGGCAATTGGCAGAACCATCCGCTTCCATCAATGCGGAGGCAATAAATGGTTTACCATTCTGATCCCATCCAACCTTTGGCTGGGTAAAAGTGCTTGAACTGGTGCCTTCTTGAGCATAAGCTGTCCAGAGATAGGACGGCCCGGATGTCGCTGAGGCCGTTGATGATCCCGCAACTGGTACTGAAGTTACAGGGTCATTGGCAAAAACGAAAATGCGTTTCGGCTGGGATTTAATGAGTGGTGGAAGTAATTGCGTCGTCTGCGACAACTCCGCAGCATGGAGCGCACTATGAGAAAAATAAACCAGAATGAAAAATGTTACTAGGCCGGATATTAAATTCCGTATCGATCGAAACATGTCTTCACCTCGCTTTTTTAATCTTTTATCAAAAACGGACGCTGTCCTACGTTAGATTTTGAATGTCACCTATCGCTCTTAAGAGCAGACATTATTCTCGAACAATCAAATGACTGAAATTCATCGCTGCATTTCTTTAAAGATGGCAGGAGAGTAAGATACATTATGAAATCATCTTTATACCTGAATGACCCTTCAAATGAATTAAGCGCTCCTCTTTCATGCAACAAATTTTTTATACGCTGATATTGATCGCCTTCAACAAACTCACCATCCTCTGGCGGTTGTAAATCATAATCCCATTCACTCACTTTATACTCCGACACGGACAAAATAGCAATCATTCCTCTTTCATCACTTTTGTCAGTGAAATAGCTGAGAGAAAATACCATATCTTCCTGATAAAAAAATCTAGAGTAATTATTCTTGAATTCAGCTCAATGCGTCCCCAGAATTCGTCCCCAGAATTCCGGGGGAGATACAAAAACGTTGGCGAGAGATACGCAGGGAAATACTAACGATTGGAGAAATAAAAATAATGTCGCTATAGATATGAATTTGTGATGTTTAAACTTCCGTCTCAACTTATGCTTTCGATTTTGATTTAATGCCCAACTTTTTGAATGCCTGCTTCGCACGTTCACGATGAAAGGCCAATAATTGTTCACGGCTCATATTCTTCGTTTCTTCATACATTTCATCACGCACTTGACGCACCCATTTCACGCTGTCAAACGTCTTTTTCATAATAAGTCACCTCCTTCGGTGAATGAATAGCCAATGGCTGATAACCCATTTCCAAGTTCGCCGCATTGAACTGACGAATCTTGTCAAAATGAACGATGTGCTTAAAATTCCAACTGACAACAAGGTCTACTTTATTTACTGTTGCTATCGCCACATGAAGCATGTCGTTCCTGAATTTTTTGTCTAAAATCTCTCTTTTCTGATAATACTCCATTAAAACAGCCACTTCTTCGTTCGGTTCTAACACGTCCCCTCCAGATCGGTAAATTGTTGAAAAACCTTCCTGACATTTTCGGGAGCATTGAGGATTTCTTCTGCGGTCAACGTCGAAATGACTGGCTCAAAATGACCCTTTTTGAAATCTTGCAACAACCCGTTTGACCATAAGGCAAATTCATCGTCAAAACAACCTCCAATGACGGACGTATCAATGTAAACACGCAGCTTTTTCATGAGGTAATTATATACTATAACATACGGCAGTAAAAGCACTTTTGCTGTTTGCAGTTTGCCGTTTGCTGCGGGGTTTGCTGCGGGTTTTAAAAAATTATTCGATTTTTTCGGCTGGATCAAATTTTTCCATATAAAAGGTCGCTGTCCCCTTTTTCCGAGCATTAACACCTGGCACACTCACCGGCACCTTCATTCTTTAATCGCAGCATTTCTAACCTGTCCCTTTTAAAGTACCTGGTCCGTTCTCTTAATACTTCTCTTAATCCCATAACTAATTACAAACAAAATACACCCTATTAAAATGAACACAGGAACCCCATGCGTCATCCAATATTGATGACTAACTTCATATTCCCCAAAAGTATATTTCATTCCAGGAATGTCAAAAAGTGTAAAAATTGCACCAAAAATAAAAATCAAACCCAAAGAGAAGGATACTTTCATTGTTTTCTTTAAAAACAAAAAACTTTTCATAAGCGAATGCCTCCTTTTAATCAAACATTAAAAGAATGAAATCTGTCCCCCTGCAGATCCACCTATTCCAAACTTCCAACCCCCTGTTCTTAATTTTCCCTTTCCGGAGGGAGGATTTAAATATCCCTTAAAATCCGTTCCACCAAAATATTTTATTCCTGCATTATCACCTACACCAACTCGTAAAGGACCGATACCTGCTCCAATATCTGCGGATACCCCAATAGAGGAACCATGTCGTTGATCGCACGGATTCCATCCTGGACTTTTTCCATTAGGATCATAACTAATTCCTGCGCCTAAGCCAACTCCTCCGCCCACAGTAAAAAACCAACCTCCATTAGGATTCTGCCCTATAGTTAAACTTCCTCCAAATACATCGTATATGTTTCCAGAAAGTGCCCACAACCCTAAAGGATCGATAAAATTAACGGGATTATTTCCGGTGTAATTGTACACGTTAGTGAAATTATTGGGATTTATTGCGGTAGGTTTTCCGACACTATCTGCATACTGCATCAAATTCATCGAATCATAATAGCCCACCGGATCCCTTTGCAAAAACCTCCCAATCTTTGGATCTTGCATCCGGGCCCTAAAATAGTACAGCCCGCTCTCAGCATCAAATCTCCGCCCGGTAAAGTAGAACGGATTGCCGATGGTTGAGAGTGTCGACGGCTGGCCGTAGACGTCGTAGGTGTAGCTTTCGATGATGTTTCCGCTGGCGTCGGTTAAGTCCGTGACATTGCCCAATCCATCGTGATGGTAAAAATAATCTATCCCACCACGGCTCATCACCAGTACTTCGTCGA
>CAYHTV010000049.1:0-13821 GCA_964359575.1 uncultured Planctomycetales bacterium | reverse complement strand
ACAAAGGCCAATATTGACTACCTCAATTCTTTTGGTTCTACAAAGGTCAATAAGCAGGGCAAATACTATTTGCTTAATAAAACAACTGCGTACGCGGCCAATCCTTCTTTCTGGCCGATAAATCCCATGCCTTCCTGCGTCGTGGCCTTAATATTGACCAGGCCTTCTTGCATGGCTAAGGCGTGAGCGATTTTAAAACGCATTGGCGGTTTATATTTCTTTAAATATGGCGCCTCGGCGAGAATGACAACATCCACGTTATGGATACGATAGCCTTCTTCCTGAACCAAATTATTGACTGCCCCCAGCAGGGTCAGGCTGGAGGCGCCTTGATATTTCGCATCGGTATTGGGAAAATGTTCTCCAATGTCGCCTTTTCCTAAAGCGCCCAGCAGGGCATCGCAAATGGCGTGCAAGACAACATCGGCATCCGAATGCCCCTGAAGCCCGTAGTCATGAGGGATTTCAACTCCGCCCAAAATGAGTTTCCTGCCTTTCACGAAACGGTGCGCGTCATAGCCGATACCGACCTTCTGCAGCATACTCTACTTAGCCTCCTTCATGGACAAAAGGGCCTCCACAAAAATCAAGTCCTCCTGAGTGGTCACTTTAACGTTTCTGTAATCGCCTTTTAAGACCTTTACCGGAATTCCCAATTGTTCCACCAGCATCGCGTCATCGGTAGCCTGGCTTTTTTTCCCAAATTGCTCATGCGCCTTTAAAATAATTTCTTTGCGGAAGACCTGCGGCGTTTGCACCTCCCACAGCGCGTCTCGATCCAGCGTCTGTTGAACCAGCATGTTTTGCTTGTCAACTTGCTTAATCGTTGGCTTAACCGGAACCGCCGTAATGACCGCCGGATATTTTTTTCCTAAGGCGACCGCCCTTTCGATCAGCTCAACCGTAATCAATGGCCGCACGCCGTCGTGAATCAATACGAGATCTGTGTCATCGGCTAGCTGCCGCAGGCCATGAAAAACCGAGTCCGCACGCGTGACGCCGCCAGCGATAACCTGACTGACCTTGGTCAATTGATATTCCCGCGCAAAATCTTTAAATTCATCACAATATGCCGCAGGAACGACTAAAATGATATTATCAATCAAAGCGCTCGCCTGCAAAGCTTCCAGGGCGTGCACAAAAAGCGGCTTACCATTTATCCTCATAAGCGTTTTTGGGATATTGATCACAATCGGTAAAGAGGCCTGAAACCTTGCTCCCGTTCCCGCCATTGGAACAATCGCCTGGGTTTTCATAACTCTTTATTCACCTTCGCAAAAATCATGCGTCCGGCGGGAGTCTGCAAAACCGAAGTGACAGCCACATTAACTGTCTGCCCAATCAATTTTCGGGCGTCACTCACCACCACCATCGTGCCATCATCGAGATAACCTATCGCTTGCTGCGGCTCCTTTCCCTCCTTAGTCAAACGGATATCGAATTCTTGCTCAGGAAAAACAACCGACCTAACCGCGTTCACCAAATCATTGATATTTAAAATCCCGATGCCTTCGATGGACGCAATACGGTTAAGGTTATAATCCAGGGTACAAATTTTAGCGTCTAAAATACGCGCCAATCGTATCAATCGTGTATCGACCGGTAAATCCGACGGCATATCTTCTTCATGGATCTTGATATCCACGACTTTGTCTTTTTGCAGCATACGCAAGATTTCCATGCCGCGCCGTCCTTTTTCACGCTTTAGGGAATCTGCGGAATCGGCAATTCTTTGCAATTCCTGCAGAATAAACCGCGGCACGACTAAACGTCCATCCAAAAATTTTGTTTTATAAATATCCATGATACGCCCGTCGATGATGACACTGGTGTCCAAAAGGATCAAATCCTCTTTCACATCCTGCCGCTTGAAACGAACATAAGGGATGATCAAGTTAAATTCATCCTTGCCCCGCAAAGCCATGACTGCTCCCATATAGGAAAATGTCAGAGTTAAAATTGCGCGGGTTAAGGACTGCACATATTCGCCCAAAGGTAAAATCGATAAAATGTTCCAAATCAAATGGGCCATCGTCATCCCTAATAAAAGACCAAAGACCATGCTGGAGAGCCCGCGCACGGAAACATACCGCAGGCTTGATTCAAGCAAAATGAGAAAAATTCCGCACAGCCCGCCGACTGCCGCGCCTAAGATTGTCTGATGACTGATCAAACCGATGTACGCCCCGACGGTCACGGTAATAACCAAAAAAAATCCTCGGATAAACAATAGAGTCATAAGAATCTCCATTTAAAAAATTTTAAAATCTAAATTATTGACAGCGGCCTGTCACAGACTTTCCATCGCTTCTCTCACTGTCTCCACCGCCACAATTTGTATTTTCCTGGCCGATACAACCGCTGGCGATGACAAATTATTTTTAGGGATGACACATCTCGTAAAACCTAATTTCTCGGCTTCGTTAAGGCGCGCGGCGAGCTGGCTGACGCTTCTCACTTCCGCGGATAACCCCACCTCTCCCAAAAAAACCGTATCGTACGGAATTGTTTTATCCAAGAGCGCCGAGGCAACGGCCATAATGACGGCCAAGTCCGCTGCCGGGTCCGCGACTCTAATCCCTCCCACAACATTGAGAAAGATGTCTTTATCCATCAAATTTAGGCCCAATCGCTTTTCCAAAACAGCGACCAGCAAGGCCAGCCGGTTCGCGTCAAAACCTTGAGCCTTCTGCCGCACCATGCCAAACGTGGAACGGCTCACCAATCCTTGGATTTCTACCAACAAAGGTCTTGTTCCCTCCAGGATCGGCACCACCACCGATCCCGAAGAATTCTTGGCGCGCTGTGCAAGAAAAATCTGTGAAGGATTTTTAACCTCGCTTAGCCCCGCGGACGTCATTTCAAAAACGCCGATTTCATTCGTCGATCCAAAGCGATTTTTGGTAGCGCGCAATATCCGATATGCCGAATAACGTTCTCCCTCAAAATACAAGACTGTGTCCACGATATGTTCCATGACCCGCGGGCCGGCGATCATCCCCTCCTTAGTCACATGACCGATGAGAAAAAGCGCTAAGCCTGATGATTTCGCTTTTTGGGTTAATAAGGCCGTGCACTCCCGCACTTGGCTGACACTCCCTGGACTCGAATCAAAATCCGGATGAAATATCACTTGGATAGAATCCACCACCACGGCATCGGGCTTGATTGTATTAATATTCAAAGCGATGGCGCTTAAATCGGTTTGGTTCACGATATAAATGGAATTTTGCTTACCCGCGCTAAGGCGATCCGCGCGCATTTTAGCCTGCGTGATGGATTCCTCAGCGCTGACATAAAGGACTTTATAACCTTGCTGGCTAAGCGCGCAGCTCATTTGCAAAGAGAGTGTGGATTTCCCGATTCCCGGGTCACCGCCGATGAGAGTCACCGAACCCGGCACGATTCCGCCTCCGAGAACCCGATCAAATTCCCCAATCCCGCTGATTAAACGCCTCCCCTCATCGGTTGTAACATCGGTCATCAACACCGGCTCTTCCTTGAGATCCACATTAGCGCGCGCGGCAGAAGATTTTTTCACCAGTTGTTCCTCGACATAAGAATTCCAGCTGCCGCACTCAAAACACCGGCCCGCCCAGCGCGGGGATTGCGATCCACAGCTCTGACAAACAAAAAGGGTTTTGGTTTTCATTTAAAACTCCACCCGCCGCTCGATGCCCAGCATGCCGGAATTATCGCGTTCTAAGCGATCCACGGAATCCTTTTTCTTAAGCAGATATTTCAGCTCGGTGGTGCTCGAAGTATTTTCTTTTTGCATACGTTTAAATGTCCATTCCAACTTAGTGGGATCTTCCATCACGAGCGGAGATTTATCCAGGGAATCAAATTGCTTCCTAAAATCCGTTTTTTGACTGAGATTTAAAGTCCCCTCCAGGGTAAACGAAAAACCATTGGCTTCCGTGACACTCGAATCATGGAGATGTATTAACGGGTATATTCCTTCAAAATTTACGAACATACTATCAAAAACTAAATCTTTGATAAATCCCTCATACGACGACAGGCGGCCTTTGAGCGCGGGATGTCCCAACGGCCCGGAAATATGAATCTCCCCCGACACCAGCCCATCCGAAGGAGCGTTTTGTTCATTGCTCAAAAACCACACAAAATCTCCCATCTCCACCTCTGACAATTTCAGCAAGAGATCCAAACTCAAAGAATCGCGAAAATCCACTAACCCTTGGCAGGAAATCTTTCCCAATGACAAGGAATGGACATACACTTTTTGCTTCTTAATCTCAAAAATCCCGTTAAGCTCCGGCATGGGTTTATAATTCACTAACGTGTAGCGGCTCGTCATTGTGCCGTTTAACGACCGGCCATCCTGCTCGCTGTGCACACCCATCAATGACCCTTCTAAAACAGTTGAAATGGTCGCAAGCGGCGTCTTGACATGATCGACGTTTACCACTAACTGGACATCCTGCTTAGAATCCACAGAGACCTGGATAGAAATAAAACTTTTGTCTGCGATATCGAATTTGACACTTACTTGCCTGCGGATGAAATCCATGTGACCTTCAAAGGGGAAATGTGTCTGGGCAGCGGAAAGTGCCGGCCATAATAATCCCGCGCACAAAAAAATAAAAATATTTTTAATCATGCTGTCAAAAAAGATTATCAAAATAGTTTCGAAGAGGCGCGCGTGATCTTAAAAACTAAAAATATAGACGGCGCTTTATTGACCTTTGTAGAACCAAAAGAATTGAGGTAGTCAATATTGGCCTTTGTCTCCTCAATGATAAATTCAAATTTTTTTCTTTAGTTGTACAAAGGCCCATAGGGTCACGGGTTTACTCGAAAACTAAGGTGTCGTTTTTTCGATTCACCTTAATTTTACTGCCGTCTTTAAACTGTCCGGAGATAATCTCTTCTGATAGTGGGTCCTCCAAATAACGCTGAATTGTCCGCTTCAAAGGCCGTGCCCCAAAAACCGGGTCAAAACCTTTTTCGATAAGAAGATCTATGGCTTCTTGGGTGAGAGTAATTTGAATGTTTTTTTCTTTTAAACGATTAGCGAGTTCGGCAATTTCCAGATCCACTATCTGATAGAGATTTTCTTTATTCAACGACTTAAAAACGATAGTATCATCGATGCGGTTTAAAAACTCGGGTTTGAAAGTCTTTTTGACCTCTTCTAAAAGGCGATCCTTCATATCTGTGTAAGTCGCATCCTCTTTTTGCGCGATGAACCCTAAGGATCCCCCCTTGCGCAGCATGTCCGCCCCGACGTTCGATGTCATGAGAATAATCGTATTGCGAAAATCGACTTTACGCCCAAAACTATCCGTGAGCCGCCCCTCTTCAAAAACCTGCAAAAGCAGATTAAAGACATCCGGATGGGCCTTTTCAATTTCATCCAAAAGGATCACGGAATAGGGTTTGCGCCTTACCTTCTCGGTGAGCTGCCCTCCCTCTTCATACCCCACATAACCCGGAGGCGCACCGATCAAGCGCGAGACGTTAAATTTGTCCATGTATTCCGACATGTCAATCTGAATCAAGGCATTCGCATCGCCGAACATAAATTCCGTCAGCACGCGCGCCAAAAGGGTTTTTCCCACACCCGTCGGCCCCAAAAAGATAAACGATCCAATCGGCCGACGAGGATTTTTAATCCCAGCGCGCGAACGGCGCACCGCGCGGGCAATGGCGCTGATGGCCTCTTCTTGACCAACGACGTTTCTGCGCATATGGTCTTCCATCTTCAAAAGTTTTTCGCTCTCATTTTGTTCGAGGCGAATCAATGGGATTTTCGTCCACTGCGAAATCACCTTGGCAATCTCCTCCTCGCCTAACGTGATCGTGGCCTTATCGCGCTTCTGCGTCCATTCGCTGCGAATCTTTTCTAGCTCATCGCGCGTTTCCCGTTCTTGGTCACGCATCTTGGCAGCCCTTTCAAAATCCTGGCTTTTAATGTGCGCCTCTTTTTCCTTTTTTAACTGCTCAATTCTTTCTTCCAAATCTTTTACCCCCACCGGGACTTCCATGGCCTTCAGGCGCGCCCGAGAACCCGCCTCATCCAAAATATCCACCGCTTTATCGGGAAGCGATCGCCCCGAAATATAACGGTCGGTCAATTTTACCGAAGCCTCAATAGCTTCATCGGAAAATTTAACCCGATGATGCGCCTCGTATTTATCGCGCAGTCCCTTCAAAATTAAAATGGCCTCTTCCACCGAAGGCGGCTCCACCATAATCGTCTGAAAACGGCGTTCCAAGGCGGCGTCTTTTTCAATATGTTTGCGGTATTCATCGAGGGTAGTAGCGCCGATACATTGGATTTCTCCCCGGGCGAGAGCCGGTTTTAGAATATTCGCGGCATCAATCGCCCCCTCCGCTGCGCCCGCTCCAACGAGCGTATGCAGCTCATCAATGAATAAAATAATTTTCCCCGAGCGCTTGATTTCGTCCATAATCGCCTTAATGCGCTCCTCAAATTGGCCGCGGTATTTGGTGCCCGCGATCATAAGTGCTAAGTCCAGCACGATAATATTTTTATCCCGCAGGAGTTCCGGCACGCTTCCTGAGACAATCAACTGGGCCAAGCCTTCGACAATAGCTGTTTTCCCAACCCCTGCCTCCCCCAATAAGACCGGGTTATTTTTTGTGCGGCGGCTTAAAATCTGCACGATACGCTCAATCTCATTCTGCCGGCCGATCACGGGATCCAGTTTTCCATCACGGGCAAGCTTGTTAAGGTTGCGGCCGTAGGCATCGATGGCCGGGGTCTTTTCACTCTTCGTGACCGGCTCCTGCGTATTGAATCCCGGAATCCCAGAGCCTAACAATTCCATCACTTCATTGCGCAATTTATTTAAATCCAAACCTAAATTCAAAAGGACGCGATAAGCCATGCCCTCGCCTTCTTTCACCAAACCCAACAAGAGATGCTCGGTGCCGATATAATTGTGCCCTAAGGCGCGCGCCTCCTCAGCGGAGAGCTCCAAGGCCTTTTTGGAACGCGGCGTGAATGGGATATCACCCAGCACCTGTGTCTGCGCGCCGGGCTGTACCAATTTTTCCACTTCAATCCGGATGGTCTCGAGGTCTAATCCCAATTTCTGCAGGACCGACGCGGCGACACCTTCTCCCTCGCGGATCAATCCCAAAAGCAGATGTTCCGTGCCGATATAATCATGATTAAACCGTCGGGCCTCCTCCTTGGCGAAGACAATCACTTTTCTGGCTCTTTCGGTAAATCGATTAAACATAATTCTGATCCTCCAAATTTTTTAAAAATCCGCAACCATTGACTATAAGATTAATTTGATAGTGTCGGAAAACCTCTTTTCAGTGTCATTGCGAGCGCTTTTTGCGAAGCAATCTTTCCTGGATTGCTTCGTCGCTACGCTCCTCGCAATGACACCGGGAGGGTTTTCCGACACTATTAATTTCCGGGTAAATCGCCCGTGAGTTTTTTGCGAATCAACGTGGCGCGTCTGGCATCGCGCTCCACGGTTGTTAATCTTTTTCCCTCAATCTTTTGCAAATGCGCCGGCTGAATCGTAATAAATAGTTCATTGATCGTCCGGCGGTCCACTTCTTTGAGAACGCCCAAATCCATCCCTAATCGAACCATTGACAAAAGCTCGACGGTCTCTTGGCTGGAAATGATGTACGCATTTTTCAAAATGCCCCAGGAACGGAAAATTTTATCCTCCAGCATGGCTTTATTCTGCACTAACAGAGCCTGGCGAGCCTGTTCTTCCTGCTCAATGATCTGGCGGATGAGGCCATGGATATTCTGGATAATTTCTTCTTCGCTATGCCCCAGCGAAACTTGATTGGAAATCTGATAAAAATTCCCGCTCGCTTGCGTTCCCTCACCGTAAAAACCGCGTGAAGTAAAACTCAATTTTGAAATTGCCGCCAGCACCTTATTGATCTGCCTGGTCATAACCAGCGCCGGCAAATGCAGCATCACCGAGCCGCGCATCGCCGTCCCCGTATTCGTCGGGCAGGCGGTTAAATATCCCCAATCCGTAAAATAGGCAAACTCTAATTTTTCTGAAAGCTCCTCATCGATGGCGCTGATGATACGCCACGTTTCATCAAGATTTAAACCGGATTGCATGACCTGAATCCGCAGGTGATCTTCTTCGTTGAGCATGACCGAAAGGACCTCTTCTTTGGAAACGACCAAGGCCTTTCCCTCGGGGTTGGCGGCATGCTCGTGGCTCATCAGATGGCGCTCGATGAGAAATTTGCGGTCCACGTTATCCAACTCGCTGATCTTAAAAAAAGCTGTTCCTTTAAAATAAGCGATCTGATTCATGGCCGCATGAGCCGTTTCTAAAATTTCCTCCAAGGTCTTCTTGGGTGCTTTATTAGGAAAAGGTTTTTTAGCTAAGTTGCGCGCCAGCCTTATCCTCGAAGATATAACAATATTCGAGTGCGGGCCCGTTCCTTTAAGCCACTCCCCGGTGTGATAAACAAAATCATCTAAATGCATTAGGCATCGCCTCTTTTTTCTAATTCACGGATTTTATCTCTTAAAGCCGCTGCCTCCTCAAAACTTTCCGCTTCGATCGCCCGCTGCAATTGTCTTTTAAATTCCTGCAATTGGTCAATTTTCTTTCTTAGCGGCTGCGGCAATTTGCTTGGTGACTTGCCGATATGCTGATTAGAACCGTGGATTTTCTTTAATAAAACCGCCAGCTGCTCACGGAATGAGTTATAACATTCGCTGCAGCCTAATCGCCCAAATTTACGAAAATCGTCATATGTCATGCCGCAATTCGCGCACTGCAACTTGATCTTTTCGACATTCTTCACTTGCTGGCCAAAATCCGCAAGCCCAGCCAGCAGATCCGCCAAACCAAACTGCTGCTCCATCTGCACGCTTTTCTGGCGGGCACAATCCTCGCACAAGTGCTGCTCGGTCATCTGTTCATCGACAATCTCGGTCAGATGCACGGTCGCTTTCTTATTTCCACAGACATCACATTGCATGGATTTAATCCCTCTATGGGCCTTTGTACAACTAAAGAAAAAAATTTGAATTTATCATTGAGGAGACAAAGGCCAATATTGTCCCTGACTCCTTTAGAAAAAAATTTAACAATGGAAAAGTCAGGGACTATCCTTGTTCCCTTTGTGAAGAATTTAAGGAAAACAAGGATGACTACCTCAATTCTTTTGGTTCTACAAAGGTCAATAAAAGGTCACAAGGTCACAATGTGACTCTGTGACCTTCAATATCTCACTCCTGCTTTTCGGGTCATTTCATGAAAAAGTTTTATCATTTTCTGGGTCATTTTGCCGGGTTTGCCGTCAGCGATTAGGCGGCCGTCCACCTTGACAACCGGAATAATCTCCGCCGCGGTTCCGGTCAAAAAGCATTCCTGTGCATTAAAAATTTCATGGCGCGTGATCAGGCATTCCCTCGTTGAAATTTTATGCTGAGCGGCGAGTTCCAAAACCGCATCGCGGGTGATCCCTCGCAGCCGGCCGTTATAGGGCGTCGAGAGTACCCCATTTTTAAGAATAAAAATATTATCCCCTGTGCACTCCGCCACATAACCTTGGGCGTCCAGCATGATCGCTTCCGAGAACCCGGAATTGTTTGCCTCAATCTTAGCCAGGATATTATTGAGATAATTCAAAGATTTTAATTGAGGATTTAAGGCTTCATTATGGTTGCGCACCGTCGGCACGGTGATGATTTCGAGTCCCTTTTGATAAAGCTCAGCCGGGTACAATACAATTTTATCGGTAATGATAATCACGTTGGGTCTGCCGTAACATTTGCGCGGATCAAGGCCCAGATCGCCCTCGCCGCGGGTGACAATCACGCGGATGTACGCATCACGCAGCTGATTTTTTTTAAGCGTATCCGTGATGCTCTTGGCCAGATGCTGTTTGGTCAAAGACATGGGGATCATCATCGTATGCGCTGTCTCAAACAAACGGTCGATGTGTTCCTGCAATTTGAAAACCAAACCGCTATACGAACGGATTCCCTCGAAAGCCCCATCGCCATAGAGAAATCCATGATCAAACACCGACACCTTTGCATCTTTTTTTTCAAAAAATTGGCCGTTGATAAAAATCTTCATAACATCCGCCTTTTTATGACTGTTGTGATAGTGTCGGAAAACCTCCTTTCAGTGTCATTGCGAGCGCTTTTTGCGAAGCAATCTTTCCTGGATTGCTTCGTCGCTACGCTCCTCGCAATGACACCGGGAGGGCTTTCCGACACTATCGTTGTATTAATCTTTTCTTTACCTATAAGAGAAGCGGTACCCCTATTGCCCGCTCCATCACGGGATCAATCTCCCGTCGCGCATATGAACCGTCCGCTGTGAAATATTGGCAATATTTTCGTTATGCGTTACGATAACAAAGGTTTGCTTGTTTTTAGCGTTTAACTCCCTGAGCAGTTTAATAATCGCTTGTCCGCTTTCTGAATCCAAATTTCCCGTCGGCTCATCGCAAAAAATAATTTTTGGCTGGTTGATCAGCGAGCGCGCGATCGCCACCCTCTGCTGTTCTCCGCCGGATAGTTGATTGGGTTTATGACTCGCGCGGCTGCTTAATCCCACCTGATCCAGCAATTCAAGCGCCGCGGCGCGCAAACTTTCGTCATCCTTCAAATTTTCCTTTACTAAACCCGGGACCATCACATTTTCCAGCGCGGTAAATTCCGGCAATAAATGATAAAACTGAAAAATGAACCCAATGTGGGTGTTGCGGATCCGGGCCCGCGGCGCATCATTCAACGCGTAAAGATCTTTCCCCTCGAGGGCTACCCGGCCCGATGTGGGTTTGTCCAAACCGCCTAAAATATGGAGCAGTGTGGACTTTCCAGCACCGGACGGGCCGACAATCGCCAGGATTTCACCTTCGGGAATCGTTAAATCAATGCCCTTCAAAACCGCCAACGGGTTTGCCGCGTCCTTATAAATCTTATGTAAATCTTGGGCTTCGAGCATCGGGATCATTCAAATGTTGATACTGTCAGAAAAGTTATTTTTTATTTGATTACACAGATTTTAAAAACAGATTACGCCGATTACAGAGTCGGGCTTTAATCTGTGTAATCATAAAAATAGAGGTTCTCCAACATTATCATGTTATTCATACCGCAGCGCATCGACCGGCTGCAGGCCTGCGGCCTTGGCCGCCGGATAAATCGTTGCGGCATACGTAATCACCATTGCCGCGCCCACAATAACCAGCATATCGGCAAGCTGCACATCCACGGGCACATGATCAATAGAATAAATTTCCGCTGGGACCTTAATATAGGTTCTTAAAATATACGCTAACGCCAGTCCGCTCACCACACCCCACACTATTCCCACCGACCCAATGAACATCCCCAATTTCGTGAATAACCGGCGGATGGATCGGTTAGGGACGCCAATAGATTTTAAAATACCAATGTCATGAACTTTGCTCGTCACGGTCACAATCAACGTGCTGATGATATTAAATGAGGCTACCAAAACCATCAGCGTTAAAATCAAAAACAAACCCCACTTTTCAAGATACAGCGCGTCAAAAAGATTACGGTTCACATCAATCCAGGTCTTCACCAAAAAACTATAGCCTAAAATATTATAAATTTTTTGCTTTACTTCTTTGGCCGAATAGGGATCCTTCAATTTTATTCCCACACCGGTTGCCGTATCCGGCGCCACGCTAAAAATCGACTGCGCCTTCGCCAAATTCACGATAATCAAATTCATATCATAATCCACCATGCCGGATTTAAAAATCCCGACAATCTTTAAATCATAACGCCACCCTTCTCCGGCCAGCCCCGAGCCGGGCGCAATCAGCGTAATTTTATCGCCCAATTTATAACCAAAATACCGGGCCAATTCGCTGCCAATCACCACACCCTCACCGCTTAAGTCTTTTAAATTCCCTTCCACCAGATATTGATCCATTTTGGTGACGCGTGTCTCTGTTTCCGGCGTAATGCCACGGATCACGAGCCCCATAGCCTGCCCTGACTCTTCCAAAAAAACATTCCCCTGAACAAAAGGCGAGGCCCCTATCACCTCTTCCACGGCGCGCAGTTTTTGGATCACTTCCGGAAAATTGTGCACCCCGGTTTCTTTTTCGATAACAACATGCGCAGTAGTACCAATAATTTTATCGCGCAGGTTATTGCCAAAACCCGTCATGATACCGGTGACCACAATCAAGGCCATCACTCCAACGGCAATGCCGGCAATCGAAATAAAATTCAAAAATGACAGAAAGCGGCCTTTGCTGGCTGTCAAATAGCGATAACTGATCCAATCTTCATAATTCATTTTTGGGCTGGTTTCAATAAGGGAAATAAAATCACATCGCGGATCGATGGGGCATCGGTCAGCAGCATCACCAAACGATCCACGCCAATCCCTAATCCTCCGGCCGGCGGCATCCCATATTCTAACGCATGAATAAAATCGTCATCGATCGTACGGTTGCCGGTTTCCACATCATCATCCAAATCATCTAAAAGCCTTTTCCTTTGCTCCTCGGGATCATTCAACTCCGAATACGCGTTGCCCACTTCCATCCCCGCGATGAACAATTCAAAACGCTCTGCGAGCAAAGGATCCCCCGGCACCGTCTTAGCCAAAGGCGACAGAAATGCAAAATAATCCGTGATAAAAAGCGGACTGCTCACCGCGTCCTCATCTAACAAATCCTCCACAATTTTCATAACCGCCGAACGCGTCAATTTGTCAATTTTGACCTTCGCCCCATGATGCGCCCTGACTTTATTGAGCATCGCCGGGGCATCGTCATCCGGGTTGATATCAAATTTTTCTTTAACGATTTTTGCGAAAGACCGCCGCTGCCATGGAGCCGTAAAATCAATTTCCTTGCCTTGATAATTGAGCTTATAAGATCCGCAGATGTCCTTAACCAAGCCGCTGATCATATCTTCGCTTAACTTCATCATGTCGGTAAAATCACCATACGCTTGGTACACCTCGAGCATGGTGAACTCCGGATTATGGCGCGTGGAAATCCCTTCGTTGCGGAAATTGCGGTTGATTTCGTAAACCCGCTCCAACCCTCCAACCAGCAGACGTTTCAAATACAATTCCGGCGCAATCCGCAAAAATACATCCATATCATACGCGTTGTGGACACTTTTAAAAGGGCGGCCGCGCGCGCCGCCAGCCATCGGCTGCAGCATCGGAGTTTCCACTTCCAGGAATCCGCTTTTATCAAGAAAGGAACGGATACGGGAAATAATTTTGCTGCGCTTTAAAAAAATTTCTTTAACTTCTGGATTGGCGATCAAATCCACATACCGCTGCCGGTAGCGCGTTTCCACATCCTTAAGGCCATGCCATTTTTCGGGGAGGGTCATGAGCGACTTGGTCAAAAATTCCAGATCGCTGACCCGAATACTTTTTTGTCCGGTTTTAGTCGTAAAAAGCGTGCCCGCAACGCCTAGGATATCGCCGATATCGAGATTGCGGCAAATTTGCGCAACCTTCGCCTCCGGCACATCTACTTTGATAAAAAGTTGAATCTTGCCGGTTTGATCCTGCAGATCCGCAAAAATCACTTTGCCATGGCTGCGATTCGCCACTAAACGCCCGGCAACCTTTATCGCTTGGCCTTCTATAAAATTTTCTAACGCTGCGCTAATGGCGCTGGTCGGCTCAAAACGCGCTCCATACGGAACAATCCCTAAGCCGCGCAACTGATCCCGCTTTTCTATCCTAACGCTTTTAATTTCATCAACTTCCATAAAAAAATCTCTTATATAATATTAATATTAGGACTTACGCGGTTAACTAATGTGATTCCTTCTCCCCTTTTTGGGGAGAAGGA
>CAYHTV010000048.1:0-14283 GCA_964359575.1 uncultured Planctomycetales bacterium | reverse complement strand
GAGGAGTTTTTAGCAGCTAGGAAAGTTTTATACTTTCCTATGCTGTAAAAAAATACTTTTGTTTTATTCTTGTCGTTTTCTTGACACTCGCTGGAGAAAACTCTTTTGCTCAGCAAACCGTACTGAAAACCAATAGCCCGGTGAAGGATGGAATTTGTTCTGCTGATGGCTCAAGGCATTCTATTTTGAATCTGGTGACAAATCAGCCGGGGACTTTTATCGCGCAATTTGACAAAGGCAGTCAAAGTTACAAGGTTTTTGAGGTGAAATAGTATGTCCTTCGATCTAACACGTACACCTGTCAAATTTTTTATCGCTATCAATTTTATTCTTGCACCTTCTTTCGCTTCGTTTCCTGCTGAAGAAAATCCTCCATCAGAACCCATTGCTATTGAAAACTTTCTCACTCTCTCGGTCGCTGAGAATTCTAAAACAGAATTTAAACGAGGTGACAGCGTGGACTTCCAGCTAATCTTAAAGAATATTTCTGACCGCGATCTGTGGATTGTTTACCTTGATCCACTGCAGAGATATACAGGAATTAAAACAACAGCAACAAAAGAGTTAGTGTTCTATCCTGATTTTGATGTGAAACTGGGCGTGAGTCACAGTGCTGGGCTTATCATTGTAAAACTGATGCCTCAACAATCCGAGACTATCTATACTGTAGGAGGAGACGTTTATATTGAAAGAAGACCCCAAAGTGTATTACCTCCGGGTTATTATATTTCTCGGGGACGATTAAATTCATTCGACGCTACCGCTGGTGAATATTGGATTGAATATACAATCGCGGATATTATGATGTCCTTTTCTCCGATCAACGAAAAAGATGTGTGGACAACACCCAAAGATTGGCAGGGCCGGCTGAGGTCTTTGCCGGTGAAGATTCGAATTGTAGACTAATGTCGTTAAAAATGTTTCAAACGAAACGCGGTATAGATTTGGGTTGATTAAGGGGACAACGACCGCTTCTCCCGCATTTTTTGGCGGATCACAAGAAGACGTTTAGAGGAAGTTTTAAGGACAAGCTGGTGCATTTGATATAACCATTCCATCTTCTTTTGCGGAGGAACTTTCATGTGCTTTAGAGCACGTTCTTGAGATGTTTCCCAATCAAACATGGCGTTTATTTTTTTGTTTAGCGACTTCCTGTAATTCTTCAATATCAATTTGATCAATAGGACGATTGGCCTTCTTCTTCATTTTTATTAAATTGTTAATTGATATAACGGGAACAGTTAATTCATCGAGTTTAATAGACTGAATCGTTTTTTTCGCGGCATCAAAGGAAACAGGTGTTTCAATAATGATATCGACTTCCTTAAATTCATCTTCCTTATAAAAATTAAAAGCTTTCATGTTTTTGTTCTGAATCCAATCTTTCCGTATAGTTTTATTGGCGATGCCCATAGGATCTACGGGTTGTTTTACACGATACCTTTGCCTGGTTAATATTTTAACTATCTTGGCGAGATTTGCATTACTCATTTCAACGAGAATGTCTAAATCAGACGTACTGCGTTGACCACCTAAAAGATTAAAAGCTAATCCCCCTACAATGATATATTTAACTTTTTCTTTCTGGAATTCCTTTAATATTTCACCGTAAATAATCATCTTACCCCTTGGCTAATTTTCGCAGGACCGTCTGCAGAATTCCGCCGTTTTTAACATAATCAATTTCAACCGGCGTATCTAAACGGCAGGTGACGGTAAATTCTTTTTGGCTATTGTCAGGTGATTTAGCATAAACCGTAATGTCCTGACGGGGTTTTAAATTTTCATCAATACCGACAAAATAAAAAGTCTCATCCCCTTTTAATCCCAAATTTTCAGCGGATTCCCCTTCTTTAAACTGCAGCGGCACAGCCCCCATGCCGGCCAAATTACTGCGATGAATCCGCTCATAACTTTGGGCAATGACGGCTTTCACGCCCAATAGGGCTGCTCCTTTGGCTGCCCAGTCGCGGCTGGAGCCGGTGCCGTATTCTTTTCCGGCTAAAACAATCAGCGGGGTATTCTCCTTTTTATAAAGCATGGCCGCGTCATAAATACTCATCTTTTGATTGGTTGGAAAATGAATCGTCCATGACCCCTCTGTTCCCGCCGCCAAAAGATTGCGCAAGCGAATGTTAGCAAATGTCCCGCGCGTCATCACCCGGTCATTTCCCCTTCGGGCGCCGTAACTGTTGAAATCTTGCTTGGCCACGCCTAAATTTTTTAAATATAACCCAGCCGGGCTGTTCTCGCTGATATCCCCAGCTGGAGAAATATGATCCGTCGTAATCGAATCCCCCACCATCGCGAGAACACGGGCGCTTTTAATCTCCTGAATCGGCGTTGGCTGCATTTTCATATCCATAAAATAAGGGGGCTCTTGAATATAAGTACTCTCAGCCTTCCAGTCATACAAATCCGACCGGGTAGATTTTATCGCGTTCCAATTTTTATTTCCCCTCGTAACATTTTTATAACGTTCGCGGAAGGCTTTGGCGATCACCACTTTATTTGTAATTTTGTTAATTTCCTGTTGTGCCGGCCAGATGTCCTTTAAAAAAACATCTTTCCCCTTTTTATCTTTACCCAGCGGCTCTTTGGTCAGATCAATATCAACGGTTCCCGCTAAAGCGTATGCCACAACCAAAGGCGGGCTGGCTAAATAATTCGCGCGCGTCAAAGGATTGATCCGTCCCTCAAAATTCCGATTACCGCTCAAGACACTTGCCGCAACCAAATCACTTTCCTGAATTGCTTTGGCAACATTTTCCGGCAAGGGGCCGCTGTTACCAATGCACGTCGTGCAGCCATAGCCGACGATATTAAACCCTAATTTTTCCAGATACGGCATAAGGCCGGCTTTGGCCAAATATTCCTCAACGACCTGTGAGCCAGGCGCGAAACTCGTTTTAACGTAACCTCTCACCTTAAGGCCGCGCGCGATCGCATTGCGGGCTAACAATGCAGCGCCGATTAAAACGGATGGGTTCGAAGTGTTCGTGCAGCTGGTGATGGCGCTAATCACAACCGATCCATGATGCAATTCCAATTTTTCGCCATTTTGCACATGCACTGATTTATTCAAATCATTTTGCGTCAAGCCAAAACCGCGCTCTTTAACCGGTGTGGTTAAGGATTGTGCAAAATTTTGCTTCACATTCTGTAACGATACCCGGTCCTGAGGACGTTTAGGGCCGGCGAGACTTGATTCTACGGTGGCTAAATCCAACACCATGGTTTCGGTGAATTCCGGCGGCGGGGATTTCGGTGAATAAAACATTCCCTGTTCTTTGTAATAGCGCTCGATTAAATCGACATCCGCGGCACTGCGGCCGGTCGTTTTGTAATAACGCATCGTCTCACTATCAATCGGGAATAAACCAATCGTGGCTCCATATTCCGGCGCCATATTGGAAATGGTGGCGCGGTCCGGCAGACTCAAATGTGTCAGGCCATCGCCAAAAAATTCCACAAATTTATCAACGACACCTTTCTTACGCAAAATCTGCGTTACCGTTAAAACAAGATCAGTTGCGGTAACGCCTTCGCGTAATTTTCCCGTCAATTTAAAGCCAACCACCTCCGGCATGAGCATGTACATCGGTTCCCCGAGCATCACCGCCTCCGCTTCAATGCCGCCTACTCCCCAGCCGACAATTCCCAAACCATTTATCATCGTCGTGTGGCTGTCTGTTCCCACTAAACTGTCAGGGAACGCCATAGTTTCTTTACCAACTTTTTTGGTTAAGACGCCTTTGGCGAGATATTCTAAATTGACTTGATGTACAATGCCGGTTGCCGGCGGCACCACCCGAAAATTTTGAAAGGCATTCTGCCCCCATTTCAAAAATTCATACCGCTCTTGGTTGCGCTCAAATTCCTTGGCGACATTGATTCCCAAAGCCTTCCGCGAGCCGAACGCGTCGACTTGCACCGAATGATCAATAACCAAATCACACTGCACCTGTGGGTTAATCTTTTTGTAATCACCCCCTAAGCGCTTCATCGCTGAGCGCATTGCTGCCAAATCCACCACACAGGGCACTCCGGTAAAATCCTGTAAGATCACCCGCCCCGGTTTAAAAGCGATTTCGCTTTTTACGGCAGCCTTGGGAGACCACTCGGCCAGCTTCTTTATGTCCGCCACTGTAATTTGATAACCGTCACAGTTGCGCAGGGCACTTTCAAGAAGAATTTTTATGGAAAAGGGCAACCTTTGTGGGTCCGGAAGACCTAAAGATTTGATTTTGGGTAAAGAAAAGATGGTAAATTTCTTTACACCCGCTTTAAGAACTTTCGTAGCATTTTGAGTGTTCATCGATGACTCCCTATTGACCTTTGCTTAACTAAAAGCAGAAGGTAGTCAATATTCCTGCCTGATGAGCTCGTCATAAGACGAGCTCATCAGGCAGGTCGCTTTGTTCTCTTAAAATTATTGCTAATGGTTGTACAAAGCTTAATAATTGCAATTTTATTTTAAATTTTTTACTGCTTTAGCGATCCCACAACGGGAAATTTTTCTAAATGTTCCCTTCCATGCGGGGCATCTTTGATAATTTCCGTCAAATCTCGGCCGGCGGTTGCTTTCCCGTGGCTGGGATCATGCTCTCCCCCGCGCCAAAGCCGGCTCTGAGTTACATCGTAAATGATACTATCGATGGCCACATACGCCGGCCGGCCGTTTTTGCCGTCATATTGCGCCAATTCCTCGCTGGTTATTTGTATTTTTTTGAGGTATTGTTGATCCGCGGGATGGTAAAGTTCTTTGGTCAAACCCTTTGGATAAAGCGCGACCATCGGCGGAATGGATTTTTGCGACGCGTAAAGAACTTGACCTCCGGCGTTCCAGGCATTGATGCCGCCTTCCAGCACGTAAACATTTGTGTAGCCTAAATCAGCCAAGGTATTCGCCGAATACGGCGCCCGCCATGAGGAAGAAATACAATAAAAAATATACGGATGGTCTTTTTCAATTTCCGCGGCGCGCTTTTCAATTTGACTATAAGGAATATTGATCGCCTCAGGTAGATGGCCGGCCTCAAATTCCTGCGGTTCGCGCACATCCACGAGGGTTACCTCACGCCTCTGGGTTTGCCATGATTTTATTTCCTGCGATGTGATAAAAGGAGCCTTAGGAAGGGTCGGACTCTCGGCAAAAGATTTTAATGGATGAATATTAAAAAGAAAAACACACAGTGTAAATAGAAAATATATTTTAACTGATCTGCAAAAATTATTTTTGTACAATAAAACGAACACTTTTCGTTCCAATCTCGCCCGTATAGGAAACAACATTCACCGTTAAAATATGCTCGCCCGCATTAAAGCCGCGGGTGTTCAAGCGGTAGGTATAGGGATCCGCCCCTTCCTCATCTTCGCTAAGAAATATTGTATCAACATATATGCCGATTTCAAATTTACTTTCGGTTAAACGTTTTTTGTCATTTTTATCCAAAAGAACCCGCGCTGGGACAACATCGCTGACGATGATTAAATCGTCCTTTGCTTTCACCGCGGTTTCTGGAAAATTAATTTCAAAATTCGGTGAACGGCCGTAGCCCTGAATCATTCCAGCCGATGGCTCCGGTACCTTTTCTAGCGAAACACACGCAATGACCAGCATAAAATCCGGGTAATGCCCAAAGTCAATCTTACCGGAGGCGTCTTTTTTATCCCAAATTTCGCTGTGTGATCCGGGCGCGCGCCTTTCCCAATCAATGAGGGTGCGCAAAAGCGGCCCGCCATCGGGAAGGCCAATGCGGATGCGCACGTAAGCATCTTCAGGAAGCGTATATTCGATTTTGCCGCTTGCGGGATTAAATTTTAAATCAGAAACGAGAATTTCGCGCCGTGGGCCATCGAGAACAACCGGCGGCTTGTTGACCGCAGAAACGGAATCACCTTTCGGCAATGTTTGACAACCGGTGAGACAAAAACTAAAAATAAATAAAACAAATGTGTGACTATATCGATAATGCGAAGTCAATGTGGCCATTATTCTCTAATATCCACCCAGGCAGGATCAAGCGATTCTGCGGATGGATCATCCGTTAACTGTTTTAAACTTGAGCCATCGATATTGGCTGTCCAAATTTGTTGTACACCGCTGCGATTAGAAACAAAGACAATATTTTTTCCATCCGGCGAAAAATCCGCGCTGGTATCCAAACCCGGGTGACGGATCAGGTTAGAGACTTTTCCGCTTATCATATCAACGGAATAAATATCATAATCATTTTCGTTATGGTTTGAAGAAAAAATAATTTGATTCGTAATGAGTGAAAAGGCCGGCGAAAGATTAAATCCCTTTTCAGATGTCACCCGATGTTCATTACTGCCATCGGCATCCATCAGCCAGATGTGGTAGGACTTATTTTCACCGGACTTTACAAACGCGATTGTGCTGCCATCCGTGGAAAAATAGGGTTGAAATTTTGCTTTATGATCATGCGTGAGAATGGTTACGGCTTGCGTATCCAAATTGGCCTTCCAAATTTCGCTTAAGTCCATTGCTGAGGGCTCAAACCGGACAAAGACAATTTCATTTTTTAAGGCATTGTAGTGGGGGTTATTGATATTGGACAGGGCCGGTAAAATTCTGCGTTCATCCTTTTGCGCCATATTAATGAGGTACAATTCTCCATTATGCGTGCGAAAAAGAATCCCGTTATCTTTTGTAACCCCAGCCGGATCGCGTTTGTCGAACTTTGAGAAAGTCAACTGCTGTTTTTCACTCCCATCCGGAGCCATCACCCAAATCTGCCAATAGCCGTCGGTTAAATGCGTGTAGGCGATTCTCTCCTTGGCGTGAATGATCGACGGCAGGCACAGGCAAATGTTAAAAATTAAAATTGTAATCAATAATTTTCTTCGTATGGGAAAGTTCATAAATGCTGGTGAGGTTTATTTATGATTTACCGTAATCGTGGTAGAGGCGCTGGTTAACGGTTCACCGGTTTTGGGGTCTTTTTCGACTTTAAAACTTAAGACGTGCGATCCTTCGGCCAATCCACGGAAATCTTCGATAAATTTTATGGGCAATGTCTTCCAAGTCCGATCGGTCTGCTCCAGACCATCGATATAATACGAAATCAACGGATATTCCTGATGAGGGTCGCAGGCATTCCGGCAGGCTGCCTCAATCACATAAACGTTGGTTAAATCCGTGCCTTTGAGTTCAGCGAGGCCCAAGTCCTGCTTTTGCGCCAGACGGGCGGTCAGCTGAATGGAAATCTGTTGAGCCGTCACCGGCGCAACACCCACATCTTGCTGGGCACGGCAAAAACTGACTGCGGAAAAATTCACAATCAAAATTCCCGCGCAAAAGAAAGATAATTTAAAAGAAACATTGGTCGTCATCATCGAACACTCGTTTTTTGAAATTTTTTGGTGATTTTCAGTTTTTTTGTTAATTTCTTAATCAAATTTTATATTATCAATGATGCGTATTAACTCGGTGTCGTTCGACACTGCCTCCTTTTGTCCCTTCAATGACACTCTCCCAAAAAATATAAATCGACATCTAATGACGCATTTAGCCCTGATATTTTTTTAATAATCTCCTTAGAGACATACAGGGAAGGCATGATTTCCTCTATATAGGCAGCGCTAAAAAATTCGGCGGTCAAATTGTATTTCTCGCAGGCAGAAATTATTCTTTGAATATTTGGAGTTATTGTTTTTAATAAAAAGTCTAACTGTATTTCTAAATCAATACATTCCTGTTTATTGGTAGATAAAATCCATGCATTTTCCTTTCGCTTAAGGATGGATTGCCCAATACAATCTCCCATTTTCCAAACAGTTGTAGGCTGTAGGTTAATATGACTTGTAATGACACTCGAATCTATATCCCTACTTTTTAAACGAAAATCGCTAATTATTTTTGTAGGCATTTTGCTAAAAATTATTGATATTAAAACCTGTTGGGTCTCCCGGACCTGATCCATTTTTAGGTTTTACAAAAATATCACCACTCTTATCCTTAAACAAATCATATTTACTATTCGGTTTAAGGTCGTGGGGATCAACACCTTTATCTTGCATTCTTTTAATCTCACCGTTCGAGAGTTTTTTATGCTGTTTGGGATTTTCCTGCTCAGAATCTTTATTGTCCTTATCTGGATCAGGATTGGCAGGACATGATTGAGCACCAACGCCCGTATCAGCCTTAGATTGTGATTTTGAATCACTTTGCGAATTACTTTGGAGAATATTATATGCTTCATATCCTAAAGCAAGAAGAGTTAAAGCTGTCATGATAGCCTCACCGACAGGTGTAGGTTCACCCAAAGCAATCCCCCAACCAGTGGTTAGACCTTTACCAATAACCCCTGCTTCTAACCCAAGGGGATCCACATAATTTATTGGGTTATTATTCACATAAGAATAAAGGTTCATACTATCCCAATAACCAATCACATCTCGCTGCAAAAATCTACCCAACAGTGCGTGATATATTCGAGTTCGATAGAAATAAATTCCGGATTCAGAATCAAGCCTTCTTCCCGTAAACATAAATGGGTTACCGATAACTGATAATCGTGAAGGCAGACCAAATACGTCGTAATTATACGTTTCGACTCCTGTTCCACTATTGTCTGTAATATTTGTCACGCTGCCAAGTCCATCCGTAAAATAAAAATACGTACTTCCACCACGATCCATGGTCAATATTTCATCAATTTGATTACCAAATACGTAATCTGCCACCAAAACTCCTGAGGTAGCACGTTCTTCAATTTCGTGATAACCATCATATATAAAATAAATCTTCACGCCCCCCACTGTCTTAGAAATTCGCCGGTCCAATCCATCATACTCATAACCAGCCTGAGCATTGGAGATTGAAGTTAGCCGGTTGATCTCGTCAAAATTGTAATTATTTATTCCATCATAAATTAAATTTCCGTTTCCGTCATATGAGAAATTAATACCGCCTACTTGCGTATATTGATTGACGTTATTAGGGACAAAAATTACCCCATCTGTATCCAGTCGATTTGCCACCTTGTCATATTGATAAGTATGTGTTTGCAATCCGGTCACTGAGGTCAGTTCATAAACATTATTATATCCATAAGTCTCTGTGCCGCCCAGCGTCATCATCGTTTTACGATTTCTTACGTTATCGTATGTATAATCAAATTGGGCGAAGGGGGTCGGCACACCTATCTTCGTATGCTTAATTTGCCTTAATTGATCAGCCATATCGAAATTATAGGTAGTTTGCTGGGCCGTAGCTGTGTAAGTATCCTTTTGTTGAAAACGATTTAAAGGATCGTAGATATAGTGGAATTTTAAAACACTGTTAATTTTGACATCCTGCAAACGGTCATGTTGGTCATAAATATAATCTACCATCTTATTCGATGGATAGAGCACTTGAGTGCGATTACCCACTTTATCGTATTGATAACTGATAATATACGGTGTGGAATTGATCGTTTGAGTGGTTGTGGTAATACGGTTTAGATTGTCGTAGACGTGGTCAATGCGACTTGCATTATTTTGAATCAGTTTCAACCGTGAACCAAAATCATAACCGTATGTTGTATCGAATTGTGGCGAAGATAAAAACCGCCGGCCCTTTATGCGATTCAATTCATCATAGTCGTATTCAATAATTTTTGTGCTAGGAGTCGTATGCCGAATGGGATTGTCGTTTTTATCATAAGAATAACGAATGATAGAATTATCCGCGTAAGTCACGGTGCTCAGACGATCGAAACCATCGTATACGTATTGAGTTGAATTGCCATTCGCATCTTTAATCTCTTTTTTATTTTTATTTAAATCATACGCAAATTCCGTAACCCCTTGCGGCACATTGGCATCTATTTCTTTAAATAGCAGATCTCGTTCATCATAAATATAAGTGGTGGTATTGATGTTGGCATCCGTTAAACTGGCTAAATTATCATTCAAATCATAATTAAATGTGGTCACTCTTTGTAAAGCATCTTTCGATGTCTTAATTTTATTTAAAATTGTATGCGTGTATTCTTCAACTTGCCATAAAGTTCCAGACTGGTCAGCCTGGCGTTGAACTTTTTGAACGTTACCATTAGCGTCATATTCGTATTTTGTTTTATAGCCTAGTCGGTTGACAACTTCCACCAGCCAATTAAGCGCATCATACTTAAACGTTGCTTGATATCCTCGGGCATTGGTCAGGGACGCCAAGTTACCGTAAGGATCATATCCAAATTGTGTAATAGCGTTGATCCCATTGGGATCTTGAGTGATTTTTTGTAAATATCCTGTAGTCGAATAATAGGCATATTGCCTTAGATTATTGTTCGGGTCGGTCATAGATAATGGCTGACCGTAGGTATTGTACGTGTATTTTATCTTTGGCGTTTGGCCTTGGACCTGCGGATACTGCGTCTCTAACAAATCCCCACTATTGGTGTCATAAACAAAAGTTGTCGTATTTCCCCTGGGATCAGCGATCGTTTTTGTCCGATTATATTGTGACTCATACGTGAATTTACTAACTAAATCATTGATATCATTATCTGGCTGGGCCATATTAGACTTTCGCCGGCTTTCCACTAAATTTCCTTGCGACCGACGGTTAATATTACTTTCATCATAAGTGTATTTAATTCCATTACCTGCTGGATAGGTTACAGAAGTTATAAGCATATCGTTGTTGTAAGTATATTGTGTTACATACGAAACTGGATCATTAGCACGCAATCCTTTTGTAAATGCTTCAATCTTAATTAGATTGCTCGTACTATTAAAGGTATATATAGATATAAACCCCTTTCGATCCGTTACTGTTGCTTCATTCTTAACTGTATTATAACCAAATAAAAGCGTTCCCGACCCGAGGTCTTGCTTATAAACTCGTTCTAGGCTATCGTAGTAGTTTGTCACAAAGGTCTGCCCCTTAGCGTCGGTGATGGTTTTTAAGTTATGGGCCGTGTCATAGGTAAAGGTTTTAGTGACGCCGTTGGGAAACTGGGTTGTCACTGGGCGCGTAATCGCCAGCAAATCATCCGTATTTTGATCATAAGTAAATTTTACCTCACGCCCTGCGTAATCGATGATTTTATCCAGTCGCCCATCGGTATTGTAAAAAAAGTTAATATCCCGCCCCACTGTATCCGTAATTTTTGTCAGGCGATAATCCATTGCCACAACCATTTTCTGTCCTGGCGTTTGCGAAAAAGCAGAGACCCCCATGACTGGCAGTAGACCTTGAGCGTCGTAGGTGAAAGAAATCGTATTACCATTGCGATCCACAATGGACCCAAGCGTCCCATCCACATTAAAATTGTTTTTTGTGCCATGGGCGTCCGTGAGCGTCCAGGTTCCATTGGCATTTTGGAGAAGATCCTCAAAATATCCTGCAGGCGAAGTGTATCGTCCAGCACCCACATTCGTATATTCATCGCTGCGGCTGTTTCCTTTGATAATCTGCGCATTCCCGTTGCTTAACTTTTGCAAACGCATGTAATAGTTCATCGTCCAGCCATACCCAAACTGTCCGTTGATATTCTCACCGCTGCGATAATGATGTTTAATCTCGACATCCATCCCTCTACCTGGAATCAAGAGATCCGCACATTCATAATAGAATTCGCCGTTGTGCAGATAAACTGGATCGCCGGCGCCGCATGGACTTGGTGGAGGTGGTGGCCCCTCCCCACCTGGCCCCCCGCCGGTTCCGGTTCCACCAGCCCCCTGCCCGCCTGTATTCCACCCGCCGCCGTCAAACGCCAGGGCGTAATAAGGAGAGACACTGGACCAAACAAAAAGTGCCATTGTCACAACCGCGATATATCGAACTTTCTTTAAAAAATAGCGCATAGGGTTCCTTGATTATTTTAAGATGCTGATGTTTCCATAGCCAGTGACAGTTGTTCCAGAAATGGCGTCAACCGCCGTCACCTGAATTCGGTAACTCCCTGAGTTGTAAGGCACATTACCGTTCGTATCTTTCCCATCCCATTGAATTTTGTAGGTACCGGCGTTTTGAACAAGATTATTCACCAAAGTTTTGATTGTTGAATTTCCCGTTGAGTCTTTGATCACAACGCTAACGATGGCATTGCCGGTGATGGTGTATTGAATATCCGTCACCTGATTATATTTAGGGAAAATAGCGTAGGGATCCGCCAGCACCGAACTAACAGCAAAATTTTTATTTCCTTGAACAGTAATATTATTCACCGGCAAAAGCTGGGTCCAGCCGGCGAAAACATAATTCCCTTGCGGTACAATATTTCCATTATCATCCCGGCCGTCCCAAATTTCGCTATTTCCTGTAATATCACGCTCCAGGTTATTAACCAACGTGCGGCTGGCTGAAGCGACGCCGCTTACACCCGCTTTTAACAAGACTTTTGCCGGCGCGGCAAGATTATACGTTACGGTTGCAACCTGCCCCGCGTAAGGATTAAAATTCGCCGGAGTGGCAATCGCGTTAGTCATTTGCACTGTCCCGGATATAAATAAAGGATTATACTCACCGTAATAATTATTCACCTTATCTCGCGCGAGGATCGTGTAAATGTAATTTCCCAGAGGTACAATTTGATTAGAGCTGTCCTTCCCATCCCAGGTATCGGCATAGGTTCCAGCGGGACGGTTTACGGCATTGATGAGGCGGCGGACCAATTGTTTGGTGCTGCCATCCAGAATATCAACAGTGATATCGGCCTGCTTGTCGGTAGTGTAATTGACTTGAGTTGTTTCATTTAAGATTGGGCTGAAAAAGATTTTTGACATGGATGTGCCCGTGATATTGATAACATTCGCTCCCTGCCCCAGGGGTTGGAAATTCACCACCGGACTGTTGGGATTATCCGGATTATGATAGATCGTCAATTCGACTTTGGTCGGATCCGTGGAACCCCACCAATTGTTCGCCGCATTAATGGTCTGCGTTGAATAATTTTGATTCCCCGCCGCATAGAGATCGTACGGAGTTAACCCCGATTGCGGACGGTCATTATTTTGAATAATATTATTGGTGATGGTTGGCTGTCCGGGATTGATTAGGGTGGGTTGGATGTAAATGCCATGTGTGTTATGAGTCAAAATATTGTCCGTCACCTGCGGCGAGGAGCTGTTTTGAATCCGCACCCCTTCTGTGTTATTGCGCAGCAGGTTAAATTGAATGACCGGCGAGGCATTGTCGATATAAATTCCGGATTTGGCATTTTCGATATCCGAATACGTCACACGGCTGGCGCTTGAGTTCGTTAAATCAATTTTATCCCAAGTCACTCCTGTCCTGGCTTGATTAAAAATAATCCGATCCGTGCCGGTTCCTTGGGCCAAAAGTGTTCCCGCTGCTTTCAAATAATAAAGTCCTTCAAAATAGGCATTCACTCCCGCTTCAATCGTTAAAGTAACACCGGGATCGATCGTCAAATGACCTACCAACGTATGTGGATTATTGATTTTTCGCCAGGTGGTGTTGGCGTTGATGAATCCGCTGTGAACTTCCCCAGGAACAGGTGCCCCATTAGCCGCGCTTAAAAATCCGGTAAAATCAACGGACGCATAAGTATTGACATCGCTGTAATCTTGAATCTTGGATGAAATCTGCGCGATATCCGTTGTCCCCCACCAATTGTTTTTGGCGTCAATACGGCTGCGCGAGGCATTCGTTGTCGAGGTCGCGCTTAATTGAAATGAAGTAAAATTAAGGATCGAATTGTTATTGATCACCGGCAAAATCGGGCTGGGTGTGCTGGGATGTTTATAAACAATACCCGTTGTGCCAAAATCTAAAGTGTTGCCGCTGATAAATGCCGTGGCAGAATTATCCATAGAAATGCCGGTTGTATTGAAAGTTAAGCTGCTGCCGGTGATGAGACCAGCCGCGTTATTATCCAAAAAAATCGCCGTGTTAGTATTCCTGACGGCCCCTTGATCAAACGTGACAATATTGCCAGTTCCTGTGGCGCTGATGCCTGTTGTGCCAAAATCAATGTCCGCGAATTTGAAAATATTCTGGCGGCTGGTGCTGTTAAATTGAATCTTCTGCCACGAACCGCGGGACGGATTCGTCAAATTCGAAGTAAATAGAATTCGATCAGACGCTGTTCCTTGAGCATTGAGTGTTCCGTTAATATCTAATTGATAACCGTCAAATTTCACCAGTGCCCCGGGGTCGACGGTTAAAAGCACCGCGGGATCCACCGTGACATTGCCAACAATGACGTGAGTAAGCGGTTTGGTCCACGTGGTATTGGCGCTGATAAATCCAGAATGGGTCAATGTCTGCAATGGCTGGCCATTGGCGGCATTTAAAGGATA
>CAYHTV010000047.1:0-14329 GCA_964359575.1 uncultured Planctomycetales bacterium | reverse complement strand
GCTTCGCAAAAAGCGCTCGCAATGACACTGAAAGGAGGTTTTCCGACACTATCAAGTAATGCTTATAAATTTATGTTGAGTCGCTGCGCGACACTTAAATTTTACGTTTTGATTTTTTACTTTTGACTTTTTTTTATTACCATCAATCCTAAATCCCGGATTTGTTTTTCATCGACAACCGATGGCGCCTCGGTCAGCGGACAATTTCCTTTTTGTGTTTTGGGAAAAGCTATTGTATCACGGATTGAATCCAAACCTAACAAAATCGCCACCAACCGATCAATGCCATACGCGACACCCGCATGCGGCGGCGCCCCGTACTGAAAGGCCTTCAACAAAAAGCCAAACCGCCGCTCGGCCTCTTCTGACTGCAGCCCTATTATACCAAATATTTTTTTCTGCAAATCCCTTTTGTGGATACGTATCGACCCGCTGCCGATTTCATTGCCGTTGAGAACTAAATCATACGAACGTGAGCGCACCTTGGCGTACTCTCCTTTCTCTAAATACGGCATATCTTCCTCGTTCAAAGAGGTAAACGGATGATGCTCGCTGTCCCAGCGCTTTTCTTCCTCATTATATTTGAACAAAGGAAAATCCACAACCCAAAGAAAGGAAAATTTCTCTTTGTGTTTGCGCAAGTCCGGTTTGTCGCTTTGATAATCGCGTATCGCATCCGCGTGGGTCATCCGCGGAAAAGGTGTGGTGATATCAACCCCCTTGATTTCCTTCAGAATTTTCTTAAATAAATTTTCCGTCAGCGAAAAAATATCCTCTTCGCTCACAAAAGACATCTCCATATCCAGTTGGGTAAATTCCGGCTGGCGGTCGGCGCGCAGATCTTCATCGCGGAAACACTTGACGATTTGAAAATACCGATCCAATCCCGAGACCATCAATATCTGCTTAAAAAGCTGCGGTGATTGCGGCAGGGCAAAAAATTCTCCCGGATTCAGCCGCGAAGGGACCAGAAAATCCCGCGCCCCTTCGGGTGTGGACTTGGTCAAAACCGGAGTTTCTATCTCCACAAACCCCTGCTGGCTTAAAAAATTCCGCACCGACAAACACAACTGATGCCGGATTTTAAGGGCCTCCAGGACTTTAGAACGCCGCAGATCTAAATAACGGTACGCCAGCCGCAGCTCCTCAGAAATTTCCGCGCCGCCGGCGATTTCAAAAACAGGGACTTCGCTGGGATTCAAAATCTCGAGATAATCGGCAGTTAATTCTATTTCTCCCGTGGGGATTTCGGCATTGATATTTCCTTTAGGGCGAACGCTCACCTTGCCCTTAATTTTGATGACAAATTCCGGCCCCAATTGCTGGGCGATGTGATGGGCTTCCCGATTCACGGATGGAACAAAAACGACCTGAGTGATCCCATACCGATCCCGGATATCGATAAAAATCAATTTTCCATGATCACGCCGCCGGTGAACCCAGCCGCAGAGGGTCACTTCTTGATCTTTATGGCTGGCATTTAATTCTGCGCATGTGTGTGTTCGCAGCATCTGATTCGACTACCTTTCTATTTTAAGTTTATCTAATTTTTCTCGAATACTGTTAAGGGCGATCTTTTCTTGCATGCCGTTTTGCATATTCTTTAAGGTCACTTCCTGGTTTTTGATTTCATCTTCGCCTAAAATCATCACAAAACGCGCGGACAATTTGTTGGCCAGGCGCATCTGGCTTTTCAATGACCCAGCTTGATAGCTCATATCCGCCGAAAGGTTGCAGCGCCGGACTTCCTGAAGTAATAAAAAGGCGTTTTTAGTATATTGCGCATCCATAGCGATGATAAAGACATCGATGAACGAATCGCAAGGTTTATTTTTTCCCTGCTGCGCTAAGAGAATCCGCTCCATGCCTAACGCGAATCCCACCGCATCCACTTGCGGTCCGCCCAATTCGCTGACTAAATTATTATACCGCCCGCCGGCGCCTAATGCGTCCTGGCTGCCTAATGACGAATCAGAAATTTCAAAAACCGTGTGCGTGTAATAATCCAATCCCCGCACCAAATAAGGGTCGTCCTCAAAAACAATATTGAGCATATCCAAGGCTTGCTTAACCGCGTTAAAATAATTCTGGCTGTCTTGCGTCAACCAGTCACGGCCGAAAGAGGTTTGTCTAACTATGGTTCTGCACTTTTCGTTCTTACAATCCAAAATTCTCAATACATTACGTTCAAAACGCTGCTGACAGTCTTCGCATAATTCTGTAAGCTGCGGCTGGAGTTTGCGCTTCAGCAGTTCATAAAACGCCTTTTTATTTTCCAGGGTTCCCAGCGTATTAATCTTTAATTTAAAATTGGTCAACCCGCAGGCTTTCAAAAGATTGACGCTCAACGCAATCACGTCAGCGTCAAGGTAAGGCGAACTTGAGGACGGGCCGATGGCCTCTACCCCGATTTGGTGAAACTGGCGCAGCCTTCCTTTTTGCGGCCGTTCCCCGCGAAACATCGCTCCCATATAAAAAAGTTTGGACAAACTTTCCCTTTTATCAAAATCATTTTCGATATAGGAGCGGACAATGGCGGCGGTGCCTTCCGGGCGCAAAACGCCGGCGAGTGAATCCTCAGAGTTCTGTAATGTTTCTTGAAAATCCCGCGGGCCTGCTAGGACTCTCAGCATTTGCTTTTGGACGACATCGCTGGTTTGGCCCATGGAACGGGCAAACAATTCGGTTTCTTCAAAAATGGGAGTGCGGATTTCTTGATAACCGTATAAACGGCAAATAGTCCGCGCGGTATTTTCTAACGCTTGCCAGAAAGGAATTTCGGAAGGTAAAATATCGCTGGTGCCTCTAGGAATAAAAAATTGTTTGGCCATACCTCTAAACTCAAAACTTAAAATTCAAAACTCAAAACGAAAGACAAAGTGTCGCGACCCCACAGTTTTAACTTTAGTTTTAACTTTTTAATTTTAACTTTTAACTTATAAAAATAACCTTAAAGGCGGAGTGAATATCAGCTCCGCCTTTTTTTATACACAATATATTTGAATAATTTTTAAAAATCAGATAAGAAATATTTTAATCTTCAATTCCGGCATTAAGATGACAGTGGATTACTTGATCTTCTGTTTCATCTCAAGACCGGGCTTGAAGATAGCGACTTTACGTGGAGGGACAGGAACGCTTTCGCCAGTGCGTGGGTTGCGGCCGAAACGAGCCCGTCTTTCTTTGATTTTAAAGACGCCAAAGTTTCTCAGTTCGACTTTTTCTGAGCGAACTAAACTATCCACGATGACTTCAAAGGTTTTTTGGACGATCTTTTTAACGTCCACCTGTTTGATGCCTGTCGAGTCCGTAATTTTTAAGACAATGTCTTTTTTCGTCATGGAGTCACCCCCTATAATCGTAAGTATAGTATCAGCAAGATGTTACAGTGTCAAGCGATTGCTTTACGAATATTGCTTTACGAATATTTTTTATTTCTCAAAAACACAAACCCTTTCACAACGTCAAAGAAAAATTGTCCTGTCCAACCAAGGTCTTAATTTCCTCAATCAAATCCTTGCACGGAGCGACGAAAAGGTCTTCGCCGACCATAATTTGCACACTTTTATAACCTTGAGTGTCTAAACGAAGATAGACCGGCGTTTTGCCTGGAAATTTTAAAAGCTGCTGCTCTAGATATTTGAGTCCCACTTCATTCGTACGGGATAAATCTAAATTTATGGCTTTGATAGACTTATAAACATCCCCTATGGGTTTAATTTCACTCGCAATGATTTTAGGAATTTCCTCCCGCAAGTTGACTTTGCCGACTAAAACAACTACTTCCCCTCCTTTAAGATATTGACTCACCGTTGGATAGGTGGAAGGAAATACCAAAACTTCAATTTCCCCATCGATATCTTCTATTTTAAGAATCGCCATGCGCTCGTTGGTCCGGCGGGTGGTGGTTATCTTAATGGAATTGATGATGGCAACCAATTTTACCTCCTGCCCATCCACAGCAAGTTTTAAATTCTTCGTGGAATAATCCGTAAATTCTTTCATCTCCACTTTATAATGCGTCAGCGGATGGCCGCTCAAATAAAATCCTAATAATTCTTTTTCAAAACTCAAAATTTGCGTCTGCGGCCATTCCGGAATATTGGGAAGACTTTCGGCCTCTTTTTTAAAACCGCTAAAGCCTTCTCCCAAATCAAAAAAGGAGAATTGCCCGCTGGCTTTCTCTTTTTGTATCCTGGCTCCCATTCCCAAGGCGCCTTCAATAACTTCCATCATCTGCGATCGTTTAGCGCCGAAACAATCCATAGCCCCGCATTTCACCAAACTTTCGAGAACTTTACGGTTCGCCACACGTAAATCCACTCTCGCGCAAAAATCGAAAATCGAAGTGTAGGGTGCGGATTTTCGATTCTCACGAATGGATTCAATAGCTGTTGCGCCAATATTTTTAACTGCCAGCAAACCAAAACGAATGGTTTTTTCATTGATAACTTTAAATTGACTGATACTCTCATTGACATCCGGTGGCAAAACTTGGATTCCCATGGCCTCTGATTCTTTAACATATTCGACGATTTTATCGGTATTGTCTTTTTCACTGGAGAGAAGCGCGCACATAAATTCCACTGGATAATTGGCCTTTAAATAAGCGGTCTGATAGGAGATGAGAGCGTAGGCCGCGGAGTGGCTGCGATTAAATCCATAACCCGAAAAATAATCAATCAAATCAAATAATTTATCGGCCTGCTCTTCCTTGATGTGGCTCGTTTTGCGGCAGCCTTCGATAAAATCCCGGCGGACTTTCTCCATAATTTCCGGAACCTTCTTGCTCATGGCCCGACGGAGGTGATCGGCCTGCGTCATCGAAAAACCCGCCAAGACGCTGGCCATCTGCATGACTTGTTCTTGATAAATGATAATGCCGTACGTTTCTTTGAGGACCGGCTCAAGCTTGGGATGATCATATTTAACCGGTATCTCGCCTTTTTTTCGCTTGATGTAATCATCCAGCATCCCGCTACCCATCGGGCCGGGGCGATAGAGAGCCAAAATCGTAATAATATCTTCGAATTGGGAAGGCTTGCTCTTCTTTAAAAGTTCCCGCATCCCGCTGCTCTCCAATTGGAAAATTCCAAAACTTTGCGCCCTAGCCAAAATATCATAAGTCTTTTTGTCATCCAGCGGAATTTGTTCAATATTGATATTAACGCTGCGCGTGACTTTAATAATTTTTACCGCTTCACTGATTACGGTGAGCGTGCGCAATCCCAAAAAATCCATTTTCAGCAAGCCGATTTTGGCAATCCCATCCATCGAAAAACCGGTTGTGATCTGATCATCGCTTGTCTTAAAAAGCGGGATATAATCCGTTAACGGTTTATCCGAAATCACCACACCGGCCGCATGCACCGACGCATGCCGGTTTAAACCTTCCAAGACTTGCGCCGTGTCAATGATCTGGCGGGCGGTCGCATCATCCTTGTGCAATTTTGCCAGTTCCGGTTCTTTTTCTAAGGCTTCCTTTAAGGTAATACCAATCTCCGCCGGAATCAATTTTGCCAGTTTATCCACATTCCCGTACTCAACCGCCATGACCCGTCCCACATCCCGCACGGCCGCGCGGGCCTGCATCGTTCCAAAAGTGATAATCTGGGCGACGTTATCCTTGCCGTATTTTTTCATGACATATTCGATGACCTCGCCGCGGCGTTCGAAACAAAAATCAATATCAATATCCGGCATGCTCGCCCGTTCCGGATTTAAAAAACGCTCAAACAACAGCCCATACTTTAAAGGATCCAAACTCGTGATGCCCAGTAAATAACTCACCAAGCTCCCCGCCGCTGAACCGCGCCCCGGCCCAACGGGAATGCCCCGCTGTTTGGCGTAATGGATAAAATCCCACACAATTAGAAAATAACTGACAAAACCCATTTTCTTAATGACCGCTAATTCATATTCCAAACGCTGTTGAATTTCCGGCGCTGGCCGGCCGTAGCGTTCGGCGATGCCCTTCTGGCATAATTCTCTTAAATATTCGTCTTTAGTTTTACCGGAGGGCGGATCGTAATGCGGCAAGTGAATTTGATCGAAGCGCAACTGCAAATTGCATTTATCCGCAATCTCGAGCGTATTCTTGAGCGCCTCCGGAATCCAGGCAAATTCTTTTTTCATAAGACCGGGATCTTTAAAATAAAATTGATCCGTCTTCAGGCGCATGCGGTTAGGGTCGCTGAGCATCGTTTGAGTTTGGATGCACAGAAGCGCCTCATGGGCCGTAAATTGACTTTGCGTGAGATAATGGACATCGTTGGTCACGACCAGCGGCAAATTCAGATCTTTGGCTAATTTGAGCAGCCCTTCATTAACGGTTTTTTGATCCTCGATGCCATGCTCCATTAATTCCAGATAAAAATTTCCTTTGCCGAAGATTTGGTGCAGTTCATCGGCGGCCTTACGCGCCCCCGCGTAATCGCCTTGCCGCAAATACCACGCAATTTCCCCGCGCAGGCAGGCAGACGTAGCGAGAAGTCCTTCGCAATACTTGGCTAAAATTTCTTTGTCCATCCGGGGGCGGTAATAAAAACCCTCCAGATAGCCGGCCGAAACTAGTTTCAACAAATTTCTGTACCCGGCTTCATCGCGGGCAAATAAAACCAAATGTGAGGCGCCCATTCCTTTGGGACCGGAAGAAACACCGCGGTCAAAGCGGCTTGCCGGTGCGACATAGGCCTCGCAGCCGATGATCGGTTTCACCCCAACCTTAACGGCATTTTCATAAAACTCAATGGCGCCGAATAAGTTGCCGTGATCCGTCATGCCCAAAGCAGGCATTTTATATTCAGCGGCTTTTTGGACAAGTTCTTTGATCCGGCAGGCACCATCTAGCAGGCTGAATTGGGTATGAACATGCAGGTGGACAAAATCGGAGTGATACATGTAAAGTCACAGTGTCAGAAAGTCATAAGGTCACACGTAAGTTTAACTTGAGACGACTTGTGACATGTGACCTTGTGTCCTTGTGACCATTTTTATTCCCACTCTATCGTCGAAGGCGGCTTGGAACTGACATCATAGACGACGCGGTTAACACCTTTGACTTCATTAATAATACGGTTGGCCATTTTACCAAGAAGTTCATACGGAAGATGCACCCAGTCGGCGGTCATGCCATCGACACTGCTCACACAACGAATAGCGATCGCGTTTTCATACGTCCGTTGATCCCCCATGACCCCGACGGATTTGACGGGAAGAAGGACCGCAAAGGATTGCCAAATCTCCTGATAAAGGCCGGCCTTTTTCACCTCTTCCAAAACAATTTCATCCGCGTTACGTAAAATATCTAATCGTTCCTGGGTGACTTCACCCACGATACGGATCGCAAGTCCCGGGCCAGGGAATGGCTGGCGGTTTAAGACGACGTCCGGCAAACCGAGGCGTTTTCCAATCACGCGGACTTCATCTTTAAATAAATCACGCAGGGGCTCAATCAATTGCAGCTTCATGGTTTTGGGCAGGCCGCCGACATTGTGGTGGGTTTTAATCGTCACAGAGGGGCCGCCGAGCGGTGAAAACGATTCAATCACATCTGGATAGAGGGTCCCTTGCGCCAAAAAATCTACATCCTTGATTCGGTGCGCCGCCTCCTGAAAAACCTTCACAAATTCATCACCGATGATTTTTCGCTTCTGTTCCGGGTCGGTAATATTTTTCAACCGCTGTAAAAATCGATTAGCGGCATTCACGGTAACCATATTGATTCTGAAATGTTCTTTGAACGTGCGCTCAACCGCCGCTACTTCATTCTTGCGCAATAGGCCGTTATCAACAAAAATACAATACAACCTTTTCCCAAGCGCCTTGTGCAGTAAAACCGCCGTCACGGCTGAATCAACACCGCCGCTTAATCCCAATACCACTTTTTTATTGCTGACGGTTTCTTTGACATCTTTTATTGTCGAGTCCATGAATTTGTCCATAGTCCAACGCGGCAGACAGCGGCAAATTTGCGACACAAAATTAACCAAGACTTGCACTCCGCGCTGGGTGTGCGCCACTTCCGGATGGAATTGCACGCCAAATATTCTCCGAGAGCGATTGGCAAAAGCCGCCACCTCGGCGTTGAGCGTGTGGCCCAAACGGATAAACCCCGGTGGTAGTTTCTTAATCTCATCTCCATGGCTCATCCAACACGTGAGGTTCGTTGGAAGATTCGCAAATAAGTCCGTATTGCTATCGACAAATAATTCCGCGCGCCCAAATTCCCTTCCCTTGGATTTATCGACTTTACCTCCCAACAAATGGGTGATCACCTGCATACCGTAACAAATCCCTAAAACCGGCAGGCCTAATTTAAAAATCCCTTCGTTGGGCTCAGGCGCCCCATCATCATAAACGCTCATTGGCCCTCCGGAGAGGATAATGCCTTTGGGGTTAATCACTTGAATTTCGGCCGGCGTAATGTTAAAAGGAACAATCTGGCAGAAAACTTTATTCTCACGGATCCGCCGCGCAATGAGCTGCGTATACTGTGATCCAAAATCAAGGATAAGCATGCTATCCTTATTTCTAAGGGCGGTTTTTTTAGCCGCAGCCGCTTGCTTTTTGCTCTCCCGAATACTGACATGCTTACCTATCGGAAATTTTTTCAGTTTATGACGAATAATTTTTCTTTTCTTTGTTTTAGCCATAGCCCACCTATTTCCCCATTCCTACGCGTTGACCCACTTGAAAGACCTTGCCCTCAGTTTGAATTGACGGCGCGATAATAATTTCGACATCGTGCATTTCTTTGCTGTTGGCGGCGCCTAACGATCCCATGGAAGTTTTCAAAGCACCCACCAAATTTTGGGAACCATCATCAACCTTGGCCGGTCCGAACAAAATCTCCTTTAATGTTCCGGAAGTTCCTACTCGAATCCGCGTCCCGCGCGGTAAATTAGCGTGTGAGGTCGCCATCCCCCAATGATAGCCTCTTCCCGGGGCTTCCTCAGCCCGGGCAAAGGCCGATCCCACCATAACCGCGTCGCCACCGGCGGCAATGGCTTTGCAGATTTCCCCGCCGATTCGCATTCCGCCATCCGTAATGATAGGAATATATTTCCCTTTGCGTTTAAAAAAATGATCCCGGGCCGCCGCCGCATCCACCGTCGATGTAATCTGCGGAACACCGATGCCTAAAACCCCGCGCGTCGTACACGCCGCTCCTGGTCCAATCCCCACAAGCAAACCAGAGGCACCTGCATCCATCAATTCCAACGCCACATCATAAGTTACACAATTCCCCAGAATGACCGGCATTTGGGTGTGCTTGCAAAATTTTTCCAAATCCAAAATTTTGTATTGCGTGGAAATATGCTGCACCGTCGCCACCGTTGACTGAACGATAAAAATATCACAGCCTGCATCTTCAGCAATCGGAGCAAAATGGGCCGCATTCTGCGGGATACAACTGACCACCACCGGGACTTTGGCCTTTTTGATTTCCGCGACACGCTTGGCAATGAGTTTTTCTTTGATAGGATTAAGATAAACTGATTGGACTAATTTTGTGGCGACTTCTGGATCGGCACTGGCTATCTGCTGCAAAACTTCTGCGGGGTTTTCATAACGGGTCTGGATCCCATCGAGGTTTAAAACCGCAATACCGCCCAATTTTCCCATGGCAATGGCAAATTTGACGTCCACCACCCCATCCATCGCGGCCGCCAAAATAGGCACTTTAATTTTTTTTCCTCCGATCGACCAGCTGATATCAACTTCGTTTGGGTTAACCGTCACTCTTCCTGGCACTAAGGCAACCTCATCAAAACCATAACATCGTCTCGCTCGACGGCCGATTCCAATCCACTCTGCCATAGCGCTAAAACCTCCTGAAAATAGTATAGATAGAGTTTATATCAATTTTTAGATTAAAAGATATAATACTATAAACAACTTGTTTAAAAAAGTCAATAGCGAAATCCTGAAATCCGCTTCGAAATCCGCTTCTCATTTTCTTATTTCTGCTGATAATAAAATTCAGCCTTTTCGTTATTTCCAATTTTTCTGTAGGCTTCAGCTAAGCGGAGGAAAAGCTCATTTTCCCAGCGTGAATCAACCTTTAAGGCTTGTTCATAAAACTCAATGGCTTGTTTATAATCGTTCATAACATAATATGTCACACCTATTTGCATATACCCTTCAGATAGCTGCGGATTAATTTTGACAGCTTTTTTATACATTTCTAAAGCCAGGGGATAATTATTTTCTAATAAATAAACCGTGCCTAAACCAAAATACGCTCGTTCATTATAAGGATTTAAAACTAAAGCTTTGTTTAAAACCGTTTTGGTTTCCGGCAGCCTGTTTTCTGCTAAATAAACCCCGCCCAGCATCACGGCCGCTTTGTCAATGCCCAAAGTAAACCGATGCGGATTGCTCAGACTCTTTAAAAAATATTCTTCTGCTTCTCTGTTCTTTTTTTGCAGAGAAGCTAAATAGCCCATATTAATATAGGCATGAATAAACCTCGAATCAGCGCTCATCGCTGTTCTAAATTCTTCTTGTGCCTCGCGGTATTCACCCCGCTTAATATAGATCAACCCTAAATTATTGTGAGGATCGGGATAATAGGGATTAAGCTTAATCGCTCTGCGGTATAGTTGGGCGGCTTCTTCCCATCGCTCTTGTTGAAAATAGATTGATCCCAATACAAAGTACGGCCTGGGATTATTGGGAGATTTCCTGATTGTATCCTGCATCAATGTCTCGCGTGATGTCCAGACATCATTGCGCGCGACTGTCAAAAGGCTCAACGCGGCAATAATACCGCCTAACAGCATGATCCGCGGTTTCGGCCACGGAACTGATTGAAACAACAGCGCCACCAGAAAAATCGCAAACCCCGCCACTGATAAATAGAGCCGGTGTTCCTGCACCGGCTCTAACAGCGCAATCCCGGATGAGGTCGGAATAAGATAAATAAAAAACCACAAAATGCCAAAAGTTATGAGCTTATTTTTTTGGCGGGAAGAGACAGCAAATGCCGCAATTGCCGCCAACCCAACAGCTGCCCAAAATGTTTCCTGCTCAAAGAAAGAATTTGAAAACGGAAAATCGTAATCCAGATTTTGGTTAAATGGAAAAAAAACAAGCCGCACATAAAGGAGGACGACCCGGAGCTGGGTGAGGAAATATTGTCCGTAAAAGTGCGGCGAGGGATCGCGCAGCAGAAATGATAGATGCAGTGCTTTCAAAATACCCGTTAATATTCCCGTAGACCACAAAATGATCAAGCCCGCTATTGTCACTAACAACACGCCACTCAGTAAATATTTTTTTCTTAGAGGAAGATTCAATAAAATCAATTCTGTCAGAATAACCAAGAACGGCAAGGTGATGATAGTCCCTTTTGCAAAAAACCCAACGTAAAAAACAAAAAGCGCGCCCCCGTACCAAGCGCTATTTCCTTTCAGCCGGCCCAAAAGATAAAACAAATAACTTAACAGATAAAACCACGCCGACAAAACCTCTGACCGTTCCCAGATATAAGTCACCGCTTGAGTTTGCAGCGGATGGGTTAAAAAAATCAAGGCGGCAAAAAGCGCAAAAATATCCCTATCTTTTTCCAAAAGTGCGTACCTCAGCACCGGTAAATCAAACAGAAGCTTTACAACATAAAACAACAGCAACGCCGTTGTTATATGCAAAATGACATTCACCAAATGATAGCCAAACGTATTTTCCTGTCCCCAATAGTAATTCATGGCAAATGTTAAAAACGTCAGTACTTTTCTTTTTTCAATCGCCGGCTCTTCCCATCTGGCGAACAAGTGGCGGACATCCTTTATCACGGGATTACCCACAATAAAAGTATAATCATCGAATTGAAATGGAGAATTGAGGATATTGGCGTAAATGGCCAGACCAAGCAGGACTATAAAAAACACATACACAATGCCTTTGGATGATTTTATCCCAAATGCGGCAGGTTTCATTATTGACCTTTGTAGAACCAAAAGAATTGAGGTAGTCAATATTGGCCTTTGTCTCCTCAATGATAAATTCAAATTTTTTTCTTTAGTTGTACAAAGGCCCATAATACCATCATAAATCGTACTTTATAAAATTCAACGAAAAAGAAAAGCCCCCTACAAAAGTACTGTGGGGGGCTTTTCTTTTACCATATAGGGCTAAAAAAAATTAGAAGCCCATGCCTCCACCCATCCCGCCGGGCGGCATGCCGGGCATGGCAGATTTATCCTTCTCGGGGACATCCGTCACCAGCGCTTCGGTCGTCAAAAGCAAACCGGCAATACTGGCGGCATTTTGCAAAGCCATGCGGGTGACTTTGGCCGGATCAATAACTCCGGATTTTAACATATCCACATATTGATCCGCATTAATGTCATAACCAATGCCCACTTCTTTTTTCTTTAATTCTTCCACAATGACCGCTCCTTCTAGGCCAGCATTCATGGCCAATTGGCGGACCGGGGACTCCAAAGAGCGCTGGACAATTTCTACTCCGGTTTTTTCATCGCCTTTAAGTTTTAAATTATCCAAGGCATCAATGCAGCGTAAAAGCGCCACACCGCCGCCCGGAACAATCCCCTCCTCCACGGCAGCCCGGGTTGCGTGCAATGCGTCTTCCACGCGGGCTTTTTTCTCTTTCATTTCCACCTCGGTGGCTGCCCCAACGTTAATAATAGCAACGCCGCCGGCCAACTTGGCGAGCCGCTCTTGCAATTTTTCCTTATCATAGGAAGAATCGGTTTTTTCGATTTGATTGCGGATTTGATTGATACGCCCTTTGATATCGTTTGTTTTTCCGGCGCCTTCGACAATCGTGGTATTTTCTTTATCTATCTTGATTTTCTTGGCACGGCCTAAATCCGTAATCTCCAGATTCTCTAATTTAAAACCGAGATCTTCGGTAATGGCCTTGCCGCCGGTCAGAATGGCGATATCTTCCAGCATGGCCTTACGGCGATCGCCGTAACCCGGCGCCTTAACCGCCGCGCAGGACAGTGTTTTACGCATATTATTGACAACGAGAGTGGCTAACGCTTCGCCTTCGACGTCTTCGCAGATGATAACGAGGGATTTGCCGCTGCGGGCGACTTTTTCTAAAAGCGGCAGCACATCTTTGATATTGGAGATTTTCTTTTCATAGATAAGAATAAAGGGATCTTCCAATTCACATTCCATTTTTTCCATATCGGTGGAAAAATACGGCGAGAGATACCCTTGATCGAATTGCATACCTTCGACGATTTTTAATTCGGTATTGATTGTCTTGGATTCTTCAACCGTGATCACACCATCCTTGCCAACGGCCTCAAAGGCCTCGGCGATTTTCTTTCCGATAACGGTATCGCTGTTGGCGGCGATGGTGGCAACTTGTTCAACTTCTTTGGAATTCTTAAGATCAATTTTTTTGGAAAGATTTTTGATTTTTTCAACGACTGCTTCCACTGCGAAATCGATGCCGCGCTTTAAAGCCATCGGATTAGCGCCGGCAGTGACATTTTTTAAACCTTCGCGGTAGATCGCCTCGGCTAAAACGGTCGCGGTGGTGGTCCCATCTCCGGCGTTATCGGAAGTTCTTTCGGCGACTTCTTTGACCATCTGCGCGCCCATATTTTCGTAAGGGTCGGCTAACTCAATTTCTTTAGCAACCGTGACACCGTCTTTGGTAACGGTAGGTGACCCAAATTTTTTATCCAAAACGACGTTACGCCCTTTTGGACCCAGGGTGACTTTCACTGCCCGGGATAATTGCTCGACGCCTCTTAAAATTGCGCGCCGTGCTTCATCATCAAAAATAAGTTGTTTGGCCATTTTAACTCCTCCATGTGTTTTAAGAATTGTATTGTTTAAAAATTACTTTTTAATAATCGCGAAAATGTCGTCTTCCCGCATAATCAAAAGTTCCGCTCCATCAGAAGTCGTCACTTCGGTTCCGCTGTATTTGCCGTAAAGCACGCGATCGCCAACCTTGACTTCCACTTCTTGAACTTTGCCGCTTTCTAAAATCTTGCCTTTGCCAACCGCCACGACTTTTCCTTCATGGGGTTTTTCTTTGGCAGTATCGGGAAGCAGAATCCCACCCTTTGTTTTTTCTTCAGCCTCTAAAGGCTTCACCACGATTCGGTCTCCTAACGGTCTGATTTCCATGTACATCCTCCTTTTTTAGATAGTCCAGAATTTATTAAAAACAATCAGCTTATGATTAGCACTTGTTCTGATAGAGTGCTAATGTACAAAAAACCTGAAATTTTGTCAAGGAAAATTTTAATCTAATTTTTTCCATCTAATTTTTTATCCCATTATGGGCCTTTGTACAACTAAAGAAAAAAATTTGGATTTATCATTGAGGAGA
>CAYHTV010000046.1:0-14603 GCA_964359575.1 uncultured Planctomycetales bacterium | reverse complement strand
GACTGGATTCCCGCCTTCGCGGGAATGACAAAATGCTAATTAAGACAGCATTTAAGCCAACTAAAAGTAAAAATTAAGACACAATGTCACACGACACAAAGTCACAGGTTGTTACGGGTGACTTTTGTGACTTTGTGACCTTGTGACATTTATTATGTGCGGAATCATAGGCTATATCGGTCATAAAGAAGCCGTGCCGATTCTGCTGGAAGGCCTTAAACGTTTAGAATATCGGGGCTATGATTCCAGCGGTGTTGGCGTTATCTCTTCGGAGAATGGAGAAATTTTTGTCCGTAAGACCAAAGGAAAAATATGTGATCTTGAAAATCTGATTAATGCCCACCAATTACCACCCAGCTCAATCGGGATTTCCCACACCCGTTGGGCCACCCACGGCGCTCCCAATCAAGTCAACGCCCATCCGCATTTTGATTCCACCAATAAAATCATTGTTGTTCATAACGGTATTATTGAAAACTACGCTGCCCTTAAGAAAATTTTGATCACAAAGGGATATCAATTTGTCTCACAGACCGATACCGAGGTCATTGCGCATTTGATTGGTGATTATTATGACGGAGATTTATTTACCGCGGTCAAAAAAGCGATCAGTCAATTGCGTGGGTCATTTGCGCTGGGCGTCATATCGCGGGAAGAACCGGATACTTTGATTGCGGCGCGCATCGGGTCGCCGCTTATTGTCGGTATTGGCAAAAACGAAAATTTTATCGCCTCAGATGTGCCCGCCATCCTTGCCCATACGAGGAAAGTGATTTATTTAAAAGATGGTGAAATGGCGGTTATTAAAAACGACGGGGTGCGCGTTTTTAATTTTGCGGGAAAGGCGGCTCCTTATAAAGTAAGCACTGTAACTTTTCAGGTCGATGCGGTCAAGAAACAAGGCTACGCGCATTTTATGCTCAAAGAGATTCATGAGCAGGCTGATGTTTTAAGGCAAATGCTTGCCTCACGGATTCACGGCAGTCAAGTGGACCTTGACGGTTTGGCGTTAACGGATCAACAGCTGCGCTCGATTAAAAGTATTTTTATTGTGGCCTGCGGAACGGCGCATCACGCGGGGATGGTCGGCAAATATATTATAGAAAGATTGGCGGCTATGCCGGTCATGATTGATGTTTCCAGCGAATTCCGTTATCGCAATCCCATTATCGATAAGAAAACACTTCTGCTTGCGATCAGCCAGTCAGGTGAGACGGCGGATACTCTCGCCGCGGTCAAAGAGGCCAAACTCAAAGGAGCAAAGATTGTTTCGATCGTGAATGCCGTAGGGTCATCATTAACGCGCGAGTCGGACGGTATTTTGTATATTCACGCCGGGCCGGAAATTGGGGTTGCTTCGACCAAGGCCTACACGGCGCAGTTGGGTATGCTTTATTTATTGGCCCTTAAGTTAGCGATTCTTAAAAATTCGCTTCCTTCTTTAGAGATCCAAAAGTTTATCAAAGATCTTAAAGCCATCCCGGGCCTTTACCAAAAAATTTTTAAATCCCAGCAGTCGATCGCCGAGATGGCCAAAGAGAATTCTCATTTTGGTTGTTTTTTATATTTGGGCAGGAATATTAATTATCCCTCAGCCCTTGAGGGGGCGCTGAAACTTAAGGAAATTTCCTATATTCCAGCGGAAGGGTATGCCGCTGGTGAGATGAAGCATGGGCCCATTGCCCTGATTGATGAATACCGCGCGGTTGTGTGTGTCGCGGTGCAATCCGAAATATACGAGAAGATGATTTCCAATATGCAAGAAATTCTTTCGCGCAAGGGCAAGGTGATTGCGATCGCGACCAAAGGGGATAAAACGATTCATGACCATGCCCACCAGGTGATATTTATCCCATCCACAAATCCGCTTTTAACGCCGCTTTTGGTGGCGCTGCCTTTGCAGTTGTTCGCGTATTATGTCGCGGTCAATCGCGGCTGCGATGTTGATCAGCCGCGCAATTTGGCAAAGTCTGTGACGGTGGAGTAAAAATAGACAGCATCAGATGCCACGGGCTCTGCCCGTGGATTGATGCAGTACTTGCCCGTGACATGACCACGGGCAAGTGGCGACCCGAAGGGTCGTCCCTTGACACAAGACACACGTCACACGACACAAGCTGTTTCATGTGACCTGTGACTTCTGACCCGTGGCCTGTGACCCATGCTTTATATCGTTTCCACTCCCATTGGCAATCTTAAAGATATCACGCTGCGCGCGCTTGAGGTCTTAAAGAGTGCTGATCTCATCCTCGCGGAAGACACCCGCCATACCAAAATTCTACTCGATCAGTATCAGATCACGACACCCATGACGAGTTATTTTGAGCATAATCAGGTTAAAAAAAGCGATTATATTGTGCGCCTTTTAAAAGAAGGGAAGAAAATTGCTTTAGTAACGGATGCCGGCACACCGGGCATCAGTGATCCAGGCTATGTCCTGATCCGCTTGGCAAAGCAAAACAGCATTTCTATCACTGTTATTCCGGGTCCGACCGCGCTTATCGCGGCTTTGTCTTTATCGGGCCTGCCTTCGGACAGTTTTATTTTTGAAGGATTTTTGCCGGTGAAGACATCTGCCCGGCGTAAAAAAATAGAAAAATTTAAGCAAGAAACCCGTACGGTTATTTTTTATGAATCACCGCATCGTATCGTAAAAACGTTAAAGGATATGGAAGAAGTTTTGGGAGACTCTTTGCTTGTGTGCGTGCGGGAGATCACAAAAAAATTTGAAGAAGTCATGGAAGGAACGGCGAGCGAGTTAATTGAGCGATTTTCTCAGACGAAACCCAAAGGGGAATTTGTGTTACTTTTGAATTTAAGGTCTCTTAAGGGCCGGGAACCACAACATTGAGAGTCCCGGTAATGATAATATTGAATCCAGCATCGATAGGTATGCCCGGCGAAGGATTAAATGTCGCAACAACGCAACTGCTCGCACTGATGCCGCTCACGGTAGCGATTCTGGCGGGGTCAGAGACGGGTGTTACAACGATAACGACATTAGTCATGGCTGGAAAGGTCACGCGATAACGGCCAATGGCCAAGCGGGAGGCAGCAACGCCGGAGTCGCCGTTTACTATTGTGCCCAGCGCGCTCACATTGGCTCTATACATTACTAAATTACTTGGTGAGGAAATAGTAAAACGATCACCGCTAGGACCTTGTTTTATGTCGCCGATAACGGTGAGAGAAGCGCTGGGGGCGGTTGTTCCAATTCCAACATTTAACCCCACTATGGATAAGGCATTGGGATTGGATATGGCCAGTCCGACGGCGTCATTTCCGATAATGCCGGAGTTGGTTGCGGCCGCATCAACCGTAATATTTGTACCAAGGGCGAAAGAATTAGGAGCTTTGGCCTTTGCGTTTTCGCCAATCGCGAAGGAATAATTTCCGCTGGCTTCATTGTTTTTCCCGCCTCCCACCGTCGCAGCATAACCGCTGGCGATATTGGCATTTCCACCAGCGACCGTGGCATAGTCTTTGCCTATCGCACCGGCAGAATTAAATGATCCACCACCGATCGTTGAACCGTCTCCGTCAGTGCGGTTTCCCCCTCCACCGGCTATTGTATTTTCATAATTGCTGACTATATTAGCTCGTCCCCCGCCGATTGTGCCATAAATCGCGGCAGCATCAATGATGCTCCCCATACCGCCGGCAATCGTAGAATTTTGACCACCGGCTATATTAAGATTACCGCCGCCAACAAAGGCGTAGGTGGCAGTAGCTTGATTAGTGTTACCAGAAAATACTCCAGCGCCAAGAGCAGTAGCTCTATTAGCATTGCCACCCCCAATAACAGTTTCATCGGCCGTAGCCAGATTACTCAGGCCGCCGCCAATAACACCGTATGCTCCCGAAAGTGCGTTGGTTTGACCGCCTCCAATGGTTGCCATTTGGGATGAAATAGAATTAGCCTGCCCACCCCCAATAAAACCATAACCATTTCCGAAAATTGAATTGTTTGACCCACCGGTAATGGATGAACTTATCGCCGTAGATGCAATTGAGTTGTCTCCTCCAAAGCGGAAAGTATTCGTCGCCGCTGTATTTAAAGATCTTGCGATAAGGCCGTTTGTTCCGACAGCCAAAGATCCGGTTGTGGGGTTCCAAATAAATCCAGGTACTCCTCGTTCTGAAATTACAATATCTACTGGTACAGCTGAAGCTTCAATTCCATATTGCACAATACTGCCGCTATTAATCGTTAATCCTTCATCGAGTCCAATATATGTCCCATTATTCACAATCTTCGCCGTGGGCTCAGTCAAAGATACGGTATCGTCCGTCTGTGTCCACGCCTGAAATTTTTTAGCCGCTCCATTGCTGCAGATTTCAATTTCATTGGATAAATTATTGAGATAAATAATTCCCTCATTGCCAACATCGACACAGGAAACAGTCGTTTTATTAAGCCGCAATCGGTTAGTTTGCAAGTAATCATAATCCCCCATCGGCGATGGGATCATGACTGAGAAATCCACGCTCTTTTGTTGAACAATTGCAAAGGCGCAGGGTGTCCCGATAACAAACAAGATAAGAGAGACGAGTATAAATCTCTGGATTGGAAGGATTGTGGTAAAAGAGTAGTAACTCTTTTTTATTATCACAGTTAAATTATAAAATACTATTGGGGCAGGCGCAATAGAAAAGGTTTCATTTTTGGAAAGCGTTTTCCTAAAACACCGATCCCAGGCATTGACAATGACTATTTGTGTTGTATGTTTTAGATAGACAGAAGCTAAGGCCACCCCGCCTACAGCATTGCGGGGTGGATTTAGCTTCTGTACTTGCCCGTGGTTTCATGCCACGGGCAAGTGGCGACCCGAAGGGTCGTTCCTTGACTCTTAAAGTATTATTTAACGTCAGTTCAATATAAGAATTCCTCCCCCTTTATGGGGGAGGCGAGGTGGGGGTGGATAGAAGATGAAAACACTATTTTTCATCACCCTCCCCCAACCCCTCCCATCGAGGGAGGGGAAAAATTATATCGAACTCACGTTATTTAGCAGAGGAAGGTCACTAGGTTGGGTAGGTTTTTTGGGAAAAATAGGAGATTTTGGGCATGAAAAGGGAAATACGAGGAAAACCACTGGAAATCATGGTCCTGGCGGTTTTTCTTTTGGCCAATATTTTTAATCAAAATGCCTTTGGGGCAAGAGCCGGAGCTGTCATGCCCGATCCGCCCCCTGTGGATGTCGTCGCTTTATATCAACTCACACCCACGGCAGGAGGCAACGCGGATTTAAAAATTGCCGGGTGGAATGGACTGCAAACGGTAACTGCCACAGTTGATAACACGGGGAATTCTTATCTGACGGATATGAAAATCGGCCCGGTGAGTAAAAATATTTATGTGATTTATTTAAAGTCATTTTCATCTTTCCCGGCGTATTCGCTGCATTTGGATATTCGATCAAGCGTGACTAAAGTTATAAATACGCAGCAGCTTCCCCCATTACCCGCCGGATTAACCATCAAGGCCGTAGGGCTTGCGGTCCGGGATAATAATGGCGTGGAAGAGCCTCACGTTGTTGTCTTGGGTGAAACTTCCACGCAGGCGTCGGTGTATTATTATAAACAAATTGGAACGGGCTGGGTTCAAACAACCCCCTACAGTACGGCGCGTAATACGAAACGTTTTGGCACCTACGTGAAACTAGAATTGTTGACCCCCAACTCGCCTACCGCAACGATCACGTTTGCGCAAATTACTACAACGATCAATGGTGACCAGGCGGATGTTATGACCTGGTTTTACGATACCACGACGGCCGCCTTTCCTCCGGTAGCGAATTTTACAACTCTGGCAACCCAAAAAGTATGGAGCGGGGAATTGACAGGAGGTGGTTCAGCGGTGGCAAAGCCGTTTGATTTTATGATTGATTATAAAACAAACCGAACTCTTTTAACAACAACTCCTGCCCCTGTATGGCATGATTATCCCAGCGCCGGGAGTGAGGTCTATGCTAACAGTGGTTATATTCAAACCTTACTTAATAAGCCACCGATGGGTCCATTGCAAGGGCCATGGGGCGCGGGAGCGATTTCTTCGGTTCGCGTAGGCACTCAGAGAAATTTTCAATTGGTCACAATTGAGCAACCAGGAAATTTTGGCCATATTCAATTGGGGCAGGGCGGGAAGGAATTGAAAATATACACTTCGCCGGATCTCTCGGTTCCGCCGGTGTCACAGACGATCGATGCGCTGCCCATTGCTGCGGGCAAGCCATATTTTATTTCTCCCACCGTAACTTCCCATCCCAACAGCAGTTTGACCTATGTGGGAATAATTTATGACAATCCACTGACGTCCGCTTCCTGCACGAGTTCAACGGTATCCACCTGCCATCAAGTGAGAGTGTATTATTATAATAATACCCTGAGAGTCTGGAAGAACGTGATCCTGGACAGCGCGCCGACCACGACCTATAAAATAGAAAATTTATTACTGATGCTGCAGATTTAATACTCTTCCCGAGCTTTTTACTAAAATAACGTCAATTCGATATAAGAATTCCTCCCCCTTGATGGGGGAGGCGAGGTGGGGGTGGATAGAAGATGAAAACACTATTTTTCATCACCCTCCCCCAACCCCTCCCATCGAGGGAGGGGAGAAATTATGTCGAACTCACGTTAAAATAACGTCAGTTCGGTATAATTTCTTTTCCTCGGCAGATGGGTCAGATTATTAATATTAAACCCTCTCCCCAATTTTTTGGGGAGAGGGAAGGGTGAGGGGGCAATAAAAATTTTGTTAAGGTGAGCACGCCAGGTTGCGGTTGGTTAAATCAATCCACGAAGTTCCATCGCAATAACATAATGTTTTATTAATTCCATTATCTCGATTATAAATAACACCGTCATTGGTATTTAAACAGGTACCGGGAGCATCCGTTCTGGAATCTAACCGCATCGCGTTTGTTAAATGAAGCTGCTGGGTCGGCGTGGTCGTACCGATTCCCACGCGAGCGGTTTGGTCAGTAGGAAAGATAAGAAAGGCATTAGCTGTTGTGATCGTGGTAGGGACATTGTTCACCCCCCAGACAAAAGTATTGTCTGCCGCGAGATCAAGCTGCATATTTCTACCGCCGGCCCAGGAAAAATCTCCGTTCGCAAAATTTGAATCACCACCGCTCACTACCGAAGCTATGCCGTTGGCTATATTGTTGCTGCCACCGCTTACAACAGCCCCCTGACCGTTAGCCGTGTTATTAAAACCTCCGCTGATTGTGGCAAAATTCGCTAAAGTTATAGTATTAGTATTCCCTCCGGCAATGGTAGCGGCCCCGCTGTTGATTATTTTATTGGTGAAACCTCCGCCAATGGCATTATTGGTATTACTCACAGTATTCACTAAAGATTGAATTTCATTATTCGTCCCGCCGCTGATAGTAGAACTCAGGGCTAAAATGATATTGTTTTGGCCGCCACCGATGGTCGAAAAATCGAAAGCAGCATGATTGGATCTGCCTCCGGCAATTGTGATATATCGTGTGAGAAGAATGTCTGGCGGGTCTTCGCCAGCAATATTATTTGACCCTCCCCCAATAAATGAAAAAGCGGATCTGGCACTATTTTTCCACCCTCCCGCAATCGTTGCGTAGGTAGGAGCTGCATTATGAACGCAGGCCAAATTTTCCTCGCCGCCGCCGACGGTACAAAAATTTAATAAGGCCACATTTTTGACTCCACCCGCGACCACTGCGCCATAACCGCTGGCTGTTGTATCCTGGCCAAAGGCGACGGAGCTATAGCCGACCCAATTGTCATCCCAGTCTAATTGCCCGGGGCCAAAAGTTCCGGGCACATATCCGCTTCCGGCAATGTTTCCCGCCCGAAAAGCGCCTTTTCTGGGATAAAAAATCATATACGAACCCAGTGTTCCCAAAGTCCCTAAAGTATCACCTAAATTTAATGTTCCTTTGGCAAAAATTCCTCCATCAGGATTCGGGGCCCCAGAATTATTATCTAAAGTCAGCCGGAATTTGGGAGTGGAAGTGCCGATACCGACTTTTTTATTTTCCGGATTAAGTCCGCCTAAATAAACATTATTGCTCGATTGGGTCCAGGGACCGTTTAAGGCCAGCCAGGTCGGTAGAGGGGTGGTGGGGGCACAGTATTCAATTTGATTTGTGTTGGTATTAAAATAAAACCGTCCTATATGGGTCAGATTCGAACATTGCGCAAGGGCAGTGGACCAGTTGCGCGGCACCAATTGCAGCAGGCTATAAATTCCGGCAGTAGAAGGAACAGTCGAGTTGACAGTGATTTGTTTAACCGCCAAGGCCGCAGTGGGGCAGGCGATTAAGCCACTCAAGATGAGCAAGGCCAATTTTTTCATGATAAATTTTTCGCTATTGCAATGTTAAAAAAATTATAATTATGCCGGTGTCTTCCCTTCGCCCATCGGCCAAAGACGTCCCGTGAAATTCTGTAAGGGCTTTGCCGAGGATAGCGCCAACGGCCTTTTTCTTATTTGCTTTCATGGCATGTCCGGGGACAGAAGACGTTGTCAATAAATCCCCGCGCTTGATTGGGCCGTTTTCTAACGATACCTTACAAGGGATGCGTCCGGCCAAAACGACGGGCGGTTTGGTGCCTTTCACAAATCCTCCCGGAGCCGGCGCGATCTGTAATTGACTGCCTTCAAATAAGATCGCCGGCGCGGCCGAAACAACGCCAACGACCTTGGAATCATAGGGCATCGCGCTTTTGCGCAGCCGCATATCAGTGGAATCATCAATAACCAAGACATCACCCGGTTCTACTTCTTCAGCCGTTTCAAAAAGTTCAGCCACATCATAACCGATTTCACCGACGCTGATCGATGTCCCTGTGTAATGCACATTCGCGGTACCAGGGGTGATGTCCGTAAGTTTCGCGAAAATGGTTCCGTTAACGTGCAATTTTCCCTGAGGGTTATCGGTCCCGATCCCGACCCGGCCGTTTATGTTGCCGGTCAAGCTCGGAAAAATTAAAAACATATTACTTCTGTTTGAGTATCGAGCTGGAGTTTCAAGAGATGAATTCTCCCACACAAATGTTCCTTCGGATTGGTCGCCCAACTGCGCCCCCCGTCCCGCCACAAGGGTATATGAGGAAAAAGAAGAGTTATTTTGGCCTCCTAAAGCAACGGAATAATCGGCAGGCACGGCCGGGCCTCTGGGGGCGAGCAAATATCCTAAAGAATTGTTAATTCCACCGATAATTGTCGAGCCGGTACCCACGACCACATTATGGGCACCGCCGCCGATAAAAGATTGGTTGGAGAAAACTATTTGGTTGTTTAGTCCCCCGGTGATACTGGAATAATGTGTTTGGCTGCCCAGTGTTACCGTATTGCCAATAGCATTATTTTGTCCCCCACCAATAAATGACCAATCCCCGATTATGAAATTGCTATCTCCACCGACGATAGACGACCATTTTCTAACAATCCTATTTGCGTTTCCTCCCAGGATTGCCGATGGTTCAACGGCGTTGGCATTGCCTGTATCAATGTAATTATTTTGTCCCCCGGCGATCACAGTGGCTTTGCCGCGGGCTTGATTGCCAAAACCTCCCAGAATGGCGGAATATTGCAAAGCCGCGAAATTGTTTTGACCTCCCCCGATAACGGTATGCGATTCTGCCGAGGCATTGATTCCGGAAATGGTATTCCCTTCCCCCGCGCCAATCAAAGAAAAGTCGCCCCAGTTGTTATTACTTTTACCACCGACGATATTCGCGTAGTTTCCGTTGGCGTTATTTTGTTCTCCTCCAACGACGACCGCGTAGGATGAGAGGGTTGTCGGGTCGGTAGGATCAAAAGCCGGATTGATTCCTGTGGTATTGAACTTTCCATTACCGATGAAATTGTATTCCCCGGTGGCTAAATTCCCTTCTCCGTTGACCACGCTGGAGAAGTTAGAAAAAGCCAAATGGTTTTTACCTCCCAAGACGTTCGAATAATCTCCTATCCAATAAGGGTTCCAAGCAGATGTCCCAACGACAGCAGCAGGAGCGCCTGTTCCGTCAATTGTGCCGATTCTTAAAGCCGAATGCGCCGGCAGCCACACAAACCGTGTGCCTGTTCCAACCCCCGGGCAGTTGGGGCAAGATGTTGGGGGATTATTGGTGCATGTTTTGGGAGTGGCCTGAGTATTATTTGCATGGTCCGGTAAACAAAAGCCTTTCCCAAATGTGCCCAAAGCAATAAAAGATCCATCGGGATCAGGACCGTCGGTACCAATGCCTAACCTTAATATGGGATTGGTCGCGGGACCGATGCCGACTTGGAGGTTGGCGTTGGTGGAATCGCTGGAGTGAACAATATTAGGGTTCGTCGTATGGTATGTGAACGGTGACGGCCCAAGAGGAACATAGCGAGGGTTCGGTGTTCCATTAGCATAATTATCGTAACAGTAAAGGAGATGGTTAACATTTCCTGACTGGTTATTAATAGTTACCGGATACAATAGGGTCAGCATGCTGCCCGGCTGGCAGGCGGAAGCAGGAAGACTGATTTTGGGACTTAATCTTAATGTATCATAATTTCCATGCGGTGAGGCGTGCTGGGTCGATAAGGTAACCTGCCCGGCTAAGGCGTGTCCGTGTATAAGCAGCATTCCGCAGATAATCGAGAAAAAGAATTTCATTTGTGGCATAGCGCTTTCCTCCTAAATTTTTTCCTTCTCTATTAGTATAAGATATTTCAAATAGGTAAACAACGCTTTAGAAGAATTTTATGAAAACGTTTTCTGTTATTAACGTCATGTGCGAGTTTTTATTATCTGTGTCATTACGAGGAGCCGCAAGGCGACGAAGTAATCTTTTTTCTATTAAAGATTGCTTCGCTTCGCCCGCAATGACACGAAACTCGCACATGACGTTTATTAGGAATTTTAGAGCAAGTGACGGAGCAAGGGAAATATTGACAAACAAAAGCGATGATGTTATATTTAAGCCAGCTTATCAACCTTTAAACCGGTCCAGAGAGATCGGGAAGGTCAATATGAATTTAAAACTCAAAACGAAAAAAGTAAAACGCTGGCTCAAGGCCTGTCTTCGAAAAGGGGACAGGTTTTTTTATTGTATGAGTCCCGTTGAGTTTATTAAGCTTTGTACAACCATTAGCAATAATTTTAAGAGAACAAAGCGACCTGCCTGATGAGCTCGTCATAAGACGAGCTCATCAGGCAGGAATATTGACTACCTTCTGCTTTTGGTTAAGCAAAGGTCAATAAGGGTTTGAGGGATAGATAATACAATGATTTTGCATTCTAAAATTATGGATAAAGAAGCGATTCAGCGCGGCCTCACGCGGGTGGCGCACGAGATTATTGAGAAAAATAAAGGGGTTGACGGTGTATGCCTGATTGGTATCCGTACCCGCGGGGCGATTCTTGCCGAACGATTAAAAAAATATATTCAACAGATCGAAGGTGTTGAAGTACCGCTGGGTATCTTAGATATTACGCTGTATCGCGATGATTTGACCCTCGTGGGGACAAAGCCGATTGTCCATGAGACTCATATCAATTTTGATATTCATGAAAAGAAAATTATTTTGGTTGATGATGTGTTATTTACGGGGCGCACGATCCGTTCGGCGCTGGACGCGCTGATTGATTTTGGCCGGCCGGCCAATATCCAGCTGGCGGTTTTGATTGACCGCGGCCACCGGGAATTGCCGATCCGCGCCGATTACGTTGGAAAAAACATCCCCACATCACCGGATCAAAATGTGAAAGTCATTTTGCAAGAGAGTGATGAGAAAATGGATGAAGTGGTGGTAGAAAATAAAATTAAAATTTAATTTATGACCAACTGGACCAAACATAATTTGATTGAGCTCGACGAATTATCCAAAGAAGAGATAGAGCTCATTTTGGAGACGGCCAAGTCATTTAAAGAGGTCTCCGCCCGCAAAGTGAAAAAAGTTCCGGCCCTGCGGGGAAAAACGATTGTCCTGTTATTTTCCGAACCATCCACCCGCACGAGAATTTCCTTTGAATTAGCCGCGAAGCGTTTATCTGCCGATACAATCAGTATCGCTTCATCGGGAAGCTCGATGATTAAGGGGGAATCGGTTTTGGATACTGCGCGCAATATCGAAGCGATGAATGTGGATTTGGTAGTGGTGCGCCATCAATCTTCCGGCGTCCCTAAAATCCTCGCCGATGGATTAAAGGCGTCCGTGGTTAACGCTGGAGATGGCTGCCACGCGCATCCGACTCAGGCGCTGTTGGATATGTTTACCATCAAAGAAAAATTAGGACGCATCGCCGGATTAAAAGTTGGAATCATCGGGGATATCCTTCATTCGCGAGTGGCGCGTTCCAATATTTTAGGGTTAACCAAGATGGGCGCCGAGGTCACGGTCTGCGGCCCGTCGACCCTTATGCCGGTCGGCATTGAAAGGCTGGGTGTCAACATCTGCTTTGATGCGCAAAAAGTTATTCAAGAGAGCGATGTCCTGATGCTTTTAAGAATTCAAAAAGAACGGCAGGACGATAAATTTTTACCGTCTATTAAAGAATACGCAATTAAATTCGGGATTAACCAGGAAAAATTAAAACACGCCAAGAAAAATATTTTGATTATGCACCCCGGGCCGACCAATCGGGGAGTCGAATTATCCGCGGATGTCGCTGACGGAGAACAATCGGTGATTTTGGATCAGGTGACCAATGGGGTAGCTATTCGCATGGCGGTTTTGTATTTATTGTTAGGGACGAAGGAAAATCAAAATGGTTAATGACTATCGACCATCGACAATCGACGGTCAACGGTCAATGGTCGATAGTCATTATGAAAGGAAATAGATGTCTTTACTGATAAAAAACGCTGTCATCGTTAATGCCGATAAGATGACAAAGCAGCCGCAGGATATTTTCATTGAAAAGGGGACTATCGCCGGCATTGCGGCAAATATTTCCAAAGAGGGGATCAAGATTTTTGATGCCAAGGGCAGGCTGGCCATGCCGGGATTAATTGACATCCATGTGCATTTGCGCCAGCCTGGCCGGGAAGATAAAGAAACCATTGAGACGGGTTCCCGCGCGGCCGCAAAAGGCGGATTCACGACGGTTCTGTGCATGCCTAACACGAATCCCGTGATTGATAACGCCATGATTGTTGAGGGTATTATCGAAGAAGCCAAGCGCATTGGATTAGTGAATGTTATTCCGATCGGCGCAATTACTAAGGGACAGAAAGACGGCGAGTTGGTGGATATGTGGGAATTAAAAAAGGCGGGATGCCTGGCGCTTTCCGATGATGGAAAATCTGTCGTCAACAGCCGGTTGATGTTTTTGGCGATGCAGTACGCGAAGATGGTGGATCTCCTTTTGATTGAGCATTGTCAGGATCCGCTTTTAACCAGCGGCGGGGTGATGAATGAAGGGTATCATTCCACTTTATTGGGTTTAAAGGGTGATCCGGGTGTGGCCGAAACCGCGATCGTGGCGCGGGATATCGAATTGGCGAATTATTTGAAAACCAAAGTGCATTTGGCGCACATGAGTTTAAAGCGTTCGATCGAGTTGATTCGGTCTGCCAAGTCGCAGGGGATCCAGGTGACGGCCGAGGCGTGTCCGCATCATTTTATTTTGACCGATGAGGCGGTCAAAACATATGATACCAATACGAAAATGAATCCTCCTTTGCGCACGCCGGAAGACGTGGCTGCTGTGAGAGAGGCACTTCGCGATGGCACCATTGATTGTATCGTGACTGACCATGCCCCCCACACCGTGGAGGATAAAGAAGTCGAATATGATCACGCCCCATTTGGGATCATCGGATTGGAAACGTCCGTCGCGCTTACGATCCGGGAATTGGTGGAACCAAAATTCCTTTCCTGGACGCAAATGGCGGAAAAAATGTCGGCTGCGCCGGCGCGGATTGTAGGTTTAAAAAATAAAGGCGCGATTGGAGAAGGCAAAGACGCGGATATTACTATTATTGATCCGGATAAAGAATGGATTTTCAAAAAGGAAGAAATTGTCTCGAAGTCTAAGAATTCGCCGTTTATCGGACAAAAGATGGCGGGAAGAGTGGAAACGACGATTTGTGGTGGAAAAATTACTTATCAGGTTGAATAAAATGAGAAAAACCATCCTACACATCGGAGGTGTAGGATGGTTTTTAACTGCGGCTGCCCTTCGCAAAAAGCGCTCGGGACTGGTGCAGATCTTTCTAAATTAGGACTTACGCGTTTGTCATTCCCGAATGCCTTTGTCGGGAATCCATTAGGCTTCTCTTCAACGGGAGGCATGGATTCCCACCTTCGCGGAAATGACAAAATGCTAATTAAGACAGCATTGTCAGCGCCTGTAGCCTAACGGATAGGGCAACAGCCTCCGGAGCTGTGTGTGGCCGTTCAATTCGGCCCAGGCGCATAATTTTAAGGTTCTCCGCCAAAGGCGGACCCGCCTCAGGCGGGAATTCCCGCCAGGCGCACTTTTTTCACAGCATAGGAAAGTATAAAACTTTCCTAGTACCTTGTTACCTTAATTTTAGATATATGAGTCATTAGAGGAACAAGGTACTGTACTGTGTTCCTGATAGTGTCGGAAAACCTCCTTTCAGTGTCATTGCGAGCGCTTTTTGCG
>CAYHTV010000045.1:0-14821 GCA_964359575.1 uncultured Planctomycetales bacterium | reverse complement strand
GCTTCGTCGCTACGCTCCTCGCAATGACACCGGGAGGGTTTTCCGACACTATCATATCAATCATCGAATATATTTTTGGTTATGAAATCGTCTCAGAATCTTAAAGTGTGCAGTGTAAGCCCGCAGGGTGATACGGGGATGGCGTACTATGATTTTTGTTTCTGCCAGGCACTCGCTGAGGCAGGCTTGGATATCACCCTTTTCACTTCCCGCCGCTGGCTTTTTCAGCATCGCGGCAAAAATTTCAGGAGCAAAGAATATTTTTTTGGTGTTCACGAAAGCGCTGAGCCTTTTGTGAGACTGGCAAATCATTTTTTAAGTTTATGGCAAATTTTTTTTTATGTCTTACAGAAAAAAATTAGAATTATTCATTTTCAAACATTGGCTTTCCCGATTCTCGATTTGATGTTTCTATTGTGGTTTAAGCTTTGGAGGAGGAAGATAGTTTATTCGCCGCATGATATGGCAGCTTTAAAAATCAAGGCGGGACGAGAATTGACAGGCAACTTATTCGATTCGGTGGATGTCATTGTCGTGCATAGTCTAGCCAATAAAATTCTTTTGATTAAGGAATTTGATATCGAGCATGATCGGATTAAAATTATTCAACAGGGCAATTACACCGCCTTTTTAAATCCAGGGATAACGAAGGTTCGGTCCCGGGAAAAAATCGGTTTACCGCAGGAGAAAAAGATTGTTTTACTTTTTGGTCATCTGCGCCATGATAAGGGAATCACGACCGCCATCAAGGCGCTAAGATTATTAAAGGATAAAAATATTGTTCTGTTGATTGCTGGGAAACCGCATCCGGAATTTATGCTGGAATCTCTGCGGCGTGACATAAACACGCCGGAATTAAAAGACTGGATTATCCTTAAGGATGAATGGATTGATGATGCCTTGGCCGAGCTGTATTATAAATCAGCGGATGTTGTTTTGCTGCCGTATGAGTCCTGTTATACCAGTGCGGTTTTGATTTATGCGTTTTCCTGTGGCGCGTCTACCATTGTCAGCAATATTCCGGAGCTGACGGAATTTGTCAGCGAAGGAGAAAATGCCTTGATTTTTCCAGCGGGAGAAGCGGCGGCGCTGGCTGAAAAAATTGAGCAGCTATTAAGGAACCCGGCTTTGGCCGAAAAGATTGCGGCCAGCGCGAAAAATACCGCGGATACCGAGTGGAAATGGGAAATAGCAGCGAATACCCAGAAGAAGATTTATGAAGAATTATTGTCCGGGTCTTTTATAAGGGAGATGGAGCCATGATCGTGGTAATCCCGCGTTGTTTCATTGTCTATTTTTAGATTTAGATTTAGGGAAATATCTTGACAAGGGGGAGAGAGGCTATAGAATTAATACTTAATTGGTGTCATGCACGTCCAAATTAATATTAATAATTTCGACGAGGAAAACTGTAAGAGACATGGATCTGTCATCCCCGAATGCTTTTGTCGGGGATCCAGGGTTCTCGACTGGATTCCCGCCTTCGCGGGAATGACAAAATGCTAATTAAGACAGCATTGAATTGGTGTTGTTTTGTAAAATTTTTCTAATCAACAATAGGCGGAGAGTATAGTATGAAAAAGTATGGAGTATTAACAGTCATTTTTTTAGGGACGGCATTTTTAACAAGTTGTGACCGCAACGCCAAAAAAGAAGAAACTTCCAGCGAAGTGGATAAAATGTTAGAGCAGATCGAATCAGCCGCAATGACAGAACAGCCGGTTGCGCCGGGAGCTCAGGCAGTGACTGTCGTTCCAGGGACAGCGAATTCCGCGGCTGTTTCGGTGCCACCGGTGGCTGCGGAGCCCGGGGCACCGGTCATTCCCGGGGCTTTCGAAAGACCTTCAGTCCAAACCATCCAGTATGCCCTGCAGAATGCCGGTCTTTATCAAGTAAAAATCGACGGCGATATCGGCCCTAAGACCAAGAAGGCGATTAAAGATTTTCAGGCTCAAAACAGTTTAACCGTTGATGGCAAAGTTGGGCCGAAGACCTGGCAAAGACTTTCTCCCTATTTAAATGATGCTGGGCAAGAGGCCGCAGCAGACCACGCCATGGCTTCGAGTGATATATCGAATTAAGAATGAAAAATTTCATAAATCATGCGAAAGTGTATATCGCCCGCGGCCTTTTGGCGTGCATCCCTTTAGGTTTATCCTACCTTACCCTCAAGGTCATTTATATTTTTATTGATCAAAAAATTATGAATTTGTTGGACCAATTTATCGGGTACCGCATCCCCGGCCTGGGGGTTTTGGTCTTTTTATTTTTTCTTTATTTCATTGGGGTTTTAGTCAGCAATGTCATCGGCAGAAAATTGTTTGGAGTATTGGACTTTATCTTTGATAAAATTCCTATCTTAAAAACAACGTACCAAATCGGAAAACAGCTGTCCTCGACATTTTCGCTTTCGGAAAAGCAGATTTTTAAGAAAGTTGTTTTAGTGGATATGGCTAGGACAGGGGTGTGGACAATCGGTTTTGTGACGGGAACGGTAGAAAATGTTCTTACAAAAGAAAAATTTCTAAAAGTATTTCTTCCCACTGTCCCTAATCCGACCACCGGTTTTGTTGTTGTTGTAAGAGAATCAGAGGCCTTTGATCCAGGATGGACCGTGGATGAGGGGATTCGCATGGTTATTTCCGCAGGGATTATTGGCCCCGAAGTCATGCAGAAAGGATAATATCAAAAGTGATGGAAAATTTTTTATTAGCTTTTATTCCTATTTTTGTGGCGGTTGATCCAATTGGGATCTTGCCGATTTTTGTTTCTTTGACGCAAGGATTAGACCGTCAGAGTCGAAGAAAAATAATCCTGCTGTCTTTGACCACCGCGGTGTGTTTGGCCGTGGGTTTTATTTTTTTGGGGAAATTGACTTTTCAAATTTTAGGGATCACGGTGGGAGATTTTATGATCGCCGGCGGCGGGGTTTTATTTTGTATTTCCATTAAAGATTTGCTCAACCCTTCAAAACAAAATCGTTTAGCTCGGCAGGAAGTCGGCGCCGTGCCGATCGGCACGCCGCTCATCGTAGGGCCGGCGGTTTTAACGACGTCGCTCATCATGATGGATACTCATGGCTTAACGACGACGCTTTTGGCAGTTTTGGTAAATCTTTTTTTTGTCGGGGTCATATTTTTCAGTTCGGAAAGGTTGATTGAAATTCTCGGTGACGCGGGAACCAGGGTGCTTTCCAAGGTCACTTCCTTGCTCCTAGCGGCCATCGCAGTCATGATGATTCGCAAGGGCATTATCTCCGTTTTAAATCTTTCTTATGGGCCTTTGTACAACTAAAGAAAAAAATTTGGATTTATCATTGAGGAGACAAAGGCCAATATTGACTACCTCAATTCTTTTGGTTCTACAAAGGTCAATAAACTGCCGCGTTTTTTTTCTTGGACAAATTACGATGGAGAGTGGATATATTCATCGGCAAATGTTATAGTTATAGCAGTTAAATCATCATCAACCCACAAGATAAAATGGAAGCGCAAAAGAAAATTTTAGTTGTCGATGACGACTTGACCGTAGTCACTCTGCTGCAATCCGTACTTGTTTCGCAGGGTCATGAAGTTCTGACCGCGATGGATGGAGAGGAAGGCTTAGAAAAATATAAAAATTTTGGGGCGGATATTATTATTCTGGATATTTTGATGCCCAAAATGGATGGTTATACCTTTGTTTTGGAATTCAAAAAAATGGGGGGTAACCTTAAGCGCACACCAATTATCATTGTCACTTCTCGGGATTCCATGCAGGATATCTTTAAAATAGAAGGCATTAACGACTACATTGTAAAACCCTTTAAGACGGAAGATCTCCTGCGTAAAATCAATAAGCATCTATTTTCGAGCGAAAAGAAAATCCTGATTATCGATGGGGAATCAGAAAATTTAGAAATTATCCAGAATCGTCTCTTGGCCAGCGGTTACGAGGTGTTAACCGCTTCCAACGGATTGGACGCCTTAACGATGGCGCAAAAAGAAAAGCCGGATCTGATGGTCTCTGAGATCATGATCCCGAAGTTGGACGGCTATCGCTTGTGCCGGCTGCTTAAGTTTGATCGCCGCTATAAAGATATGCCGGTTGTCTTTTTGACGGCGCTGCGCCGGGAAAGCGATAAGAATATAGGCCAAGAAGTCGGCGCCGATGCCTATTTGAACAAACCGTATGATGGAAAGGTTCTGCTGGATAAAATCAAAGAGTTATTGTGGGATTAATTTTTTTACAGCATAGGAAAGTATAAAACTTTCCTAGCTGCTAAAAATTCCTCTCCTATGCAGCAAAGAAGTTACGACGAACGAAGTGAGGAGTTTTCTTGGCGCAAATTTTTTTCACTACACTAGGATTTATCCCGTTAGAGAGCGCAGTTCTCTAACGCAATAATTTGAGGGAGGCAAGATGGTCAATCAGCGCGAGGTGATTGATTTGCTATTGAAAGAAGGGCTGGTCAATCAGGATAAGATCGATAAGGCACGGGAGGAAACCAAACGCACCGGCTTAAGCATTGAAAAGGCTTTAGAGAAACTCGGGTTTGTCAACGATAAAGATGTGGTGAGGGTGCGGGCGTCGGCCTTGGGGCTGCCTTATATGGACTTGGATGATTATCTTATCGATATAAATCTCGTCAAACTCATCCCCGAAAACATCGCCCGTAAATACAAAGCCGTTCCCCTTTTTAAAATCAACAAAAGTTTAACGGTGGGGATGGTAGATCCCCAAGATATTGTTGCGTTGGATCAGCTGCGACGGGTAAGCCAAGTTGAAATGGTAGAGCCGATCTTAGTTTCCGAAAAAGGGATTCAAGTTGTATTGGACTCTTTTTATGCCGGAATGGCCGCGGAGAGTTTTGAGGATGTCATTCAGTCCATTAGCAAAGAAAAGCTCAAAGAAGAAGGAAGGGGGTTAATCGAAATTGCGGAAGAAGCTCCGATCATCAAGCTTGTCAACGTGATGATTTCACAGGCGATGAAAGACCGGGCCTCTGACATTCACGTTGAACCGGAGGAAGACATGGTGCGGATCCGTTTTCGGGTGGATGGTTTGCTCAATGAAAAGACGATCCTCTCTAAAAAATTACAAAATGCCATTGTCTCACGCATTAAAGTCTTAGCGAAACTTGATATTGCTGAGAATCGCAAACCCCAGGATGGGCGTATCCGCTTGAAGATCGATGAAAAGGATGTTGATATTAGGGTTTCGACGTTCCCAACGGTGCATGGTGAGAATGTGGTGATGCGCTTGCTGAACCGCTCTTCGGTCGTGCTGGGCCTGCGCGAGCTGGGGCTTGCCGAAAGTGATTTTGAGGCTTTTGCCAAATTGATCCGCCGGCCGAACGGGATTATTTTAGTTACCGGCCCGACGGGAAGCGGGAAGACGACAACCCTCTATACGGCTCTGACGGCCATCAGTTCGATTACCAAAAATATTGTTACGATTGAAGATCCCGTGGAATATGAATTACCGGTCATTCGCCAGACACAGATTAATCCGAAGGCCGACATTACATTTGCCAACGGCCTGCGCAGTATTTTGCGCCAAGACCCTGACGTGATTATGGTGGGAGAAATCCGCGACAAAGAAACCGCGGATATTGCTATTCAGGCGGCCTTGACCGGCCATTTGGTCTTTGCCACATTGCACACCAATGATGCATCTTCGGCTCTCACGCGGTTGATTGACATGGGGATTGAACCGTTTTTGATTTCCAGTTCGGTGATTGGTATCATGGCGCAGCGCCTCGTGCGAATGGTTTGCAATAAATGCAGGGAAAAATATAAACCTACCCCCGAAATCCTCCGAGAGTTAGCTCTCCCAGATAATACGGAACTGTATCGTGGGCACGGCTGCGGGAAATGTAAAAATACCGGTCTCCTGGGCCGCGTCGGTATTTTTGAACTTCTTCTCATTAATGAAGCTATTCGAAAGATGATTGAGACTAAAGCCTCGGCGGATGAGATCAAACGCAAGGCCATAGGATTGGGAATAAAAACGTTGCGCCACGATGGCCTGCTGAAAGTACAAAAGGGGATTACCATCCCAGAAGAAGTGCTGCGCGTTACTGAAGTTGAATGTTATTGACCTTTGTAGAACCAAAAGAATTGAGGTAGTCAATATTGGCCTTTGTCTCCTCAATGATAAATTAAAATTTTTTTCTTTAGTTGTACAAAGGCCCATAATCATGGCAAATTTTTATTACAAGGCCCGGGATCAACAGGCTCGCCTCATTAAAGGAACAATGGCGGCTGATTCTCAAGATGCCGTTGCGTTGAAATTAAAGCAAATGGGGTACATTCCCGTGGCGGTTGAAGCAGCGATGGGTGAGTCTCGTCTGAACCATTTTGCCTTTTCTTTGCGTCCGATCAATTTTTCCGATCGGAATCTTTTTACCCGCCAGTTATACACTCTCCAAAAAGCCGGCCTTCCTATCCAGGCGAGCCTTGACGCTTTAAGCGCTCAGGCAACGAACCAAGAATTTAAAAATATCATTGAACAGGCTAAACGCGATATTGAAGGCGGTTCCACACTCTCCGCGGCTTTGGAAAAATACCCCAAAATTTTTAATAACCTCTTTACGAGCATGATTCGTACCGGGGAAGTTTCTGGACGGATGGTGGAGATTTTAGAACGCCTGACCACGTTGGGCGAGCACGAAGAAAGAATCCGTTTGAAAATCAAATCTGCCATGCGGTATCCCACCATTGTGGTGGTGGCCATTATTGTCGCGTTTTTTGTCCTTATCACTGTTGTCTTGCCGAAATACGCGCAGATTTACGGCCAATTTCATGCCGCATTGCCTTTACCGACGCAAATCCTTTTAGGAATTCATGCGGCTATCACGCGGTTTTGGTGGCTCATTTTTCTGACTGGCGCAGGTTTTTTTGTTTTTTTTCGTAAACTGTTAAAGACCGAGCGCGGCACCTGGTTTTGGGATAACCTGCGGTTGCATCTGCCTATCTTTGGGCCGCTTATGTTAAAGCTGCATCTTTCCAGATTCTGCCGTATTACGGGATTGATGATGAAAAGCGGTGTACCCATTTTACAAATATTGGATTTAGCGGAAAATAGTTCCGGCAATGTGCGCATTGCCAAGGCCATAGGCAATATTAAGCTCAGTGTCAATGAAGGCAAGGGGATGCTGGAGCCCATGAAAACCAGCTGTCTGTTCCCGCCGGTTGTGACCCAAATGGTCGCGGTGGGGGAAGATACCGGCAAACTTGATGAATTATTAATCCATGTGGCGGACTATTACGATTCCGAAATCGATTATACGCTGGCGAATCTGATCACTCTCATTGAACCGATTCTGATTGTATTCTTAGGGGTAGCGGTACTTTTTATGGCCATGGGTATCTTCCTGCCGATGTGGAATTTGATGGATGTTTTTAAGAAATAAAATTTTAATAAAACTCTATCGACTTAAAATATTTTGAGTATAATAAAGGCAGTTCAGATTTTTATGACTTTTTAACAGCCAATGGATTGATATAGTTTGATAAGATTACACAAAGGAGGCGAAATGAAAAGAAAAAGCGGTTTTACTCTTATTGAGTTGATTATGGTGATTCTCGTCTTAGGAATCTTGGCGATCATGGCAATACCAAAATATACGGATTTAACGGTCAATGCCAATAATGCCGCTGAGCAAGGTATCGTGGGCGCGATCCGGGCCGGGGTGGCTACTTACATTGCCGCGAATAATGGCTCTATCCCAGCGACACTTGATTCAGCGACGAACGCGGCTTGCAGTTCTTCCAATATTTGTTTTGGGACAATTCTTACCGATGGTGTGAGCGGGGGAGGGTGGAGTAGAGTGAGCGCGACTTCCTATACGCACACCGGCAGTAATACCAGCACGTATACGTACACCCCAGCGACCGGATCGTTTGTTTGTACCACAACCTGTCCGTAATTTTTTTGTGAAAATTTTATTTGTAAGGGTTCGTAAAAGATATTTCCCGCCCATGAGGCTGTCCCCCAATAGAAGAGGTATTCTCCTCCTTGCCTCGGTCATGCTGTTAGTTTTTGTTTCCATTGTGGTTGTGGGGACAACCGTTTTTATCGCCCAAAGACTTCGTCAAGTGAACGCCAGCCGTATCCGCGCTGCATGCATCAACCTCGCCCAGGCTGGCATTAATCAAGCGGTTTATCTCTTTCGTCTACGCGATCTCAGTGGGAATGGTTATTTTTCGCTAGGGCAAACGAATATCGACGCGAATAATTTTTTTATTTTAACTGCCACTGGCGCTAATTTATTGATGGTTAACACAAGCACGGCCGCCTTTGGCACGGGAAGGGCGAGCCGCGATCTGCTGAATTTAAGGATTCAAAATGCGACTAATTCTCAACCCATCACCATCAATCGTATGACTGTGAGTTGGAGTAAGTCAGGCCCGGCACGGAATTTGCGGCGGATTCGTATTGATGGAATTATTGTTTGGAGAGGCACCGCGGCCTCTGGTGAGACTATAAATTTAGATCCCATATTTCCTTTAAGTAATACCCTGCCAATACTAATTTATCCGATTAATTTCTTGCGTTTTAGCGGGAGTATGGACGGAACAACCAATGTCACGATCCAATTTTTCATGACCGATGGATCCAGCAAAACCGTAACTGTTTTCCCGGCCTCACCATCTAACAATTTTACCGTGACGTCCCTTGGGCGCACGGTGGGCTCTAATATTGTCCGTACGGTACGGGCTGAGTACAATGCCACGACTTCCCGGGTTATAAATTATTTGGAACAATGAATTTGAATAGGCAATCTCAAAAGCGCAAGGGTTTTACCCTTATTGAACTGATCATGACGCTTGTCGTGGTGGGAATTATTTCTCTGCCGCTTGCTATTCTTCTCGTTCGGCACGTGCAAAGCACTTTTCAATCTAATGATTATGCGATGGCAACGGGCCTGGGACAGTTTGAAATGGAGCGGATCAAGAAAACACCATACGTAAACATCGCCCTTGGCACGACCACGCTTAACAATTATCAGGGGTATAATTACACGGTGGATCGTATCGTGGCCTTGGTGCCGGGTGGCAATGCCCAGGAAAGTTTAAAACAAGTGACCATTACTGTCAAAAGGTCAGGCAGCTTAACTATTTTGGTAAGTTTCACAACTTATATTGCTCAGAATGTCCTTTATGGAGTATAATCAAATAAAATTTTTTGCCGCGCCTTCTCGTAATTCGTCTCAGGGTTTCACGCTCATTGAGTTAATGATGGTTGCTCTCATCATCGCCCTGGTGGCATTGCCGGGGGGGTATCTCATGCTGCACATGGTCAAGAATTCGATTTTCATCCCCAGCAAGTTAAACATGGACATGATAGCTTCGGATGCCTTAGATATCATGATTGAAGGGGATGCGCAGGCGAGGGGATTAAGATTCGGCCGGGTGATTACGAATATTCAAGATTATGAGGTCACGTTTGTTAATCAAAACAATCAGACAGTGCGTTACCGGCTCAATACAACCGTTAACCCAAACTTGCTTTACCGCTCGATCAATGGGGGAGCAGAAACATTGATTCCCTATTATGTCCCTTCTGCCGGCGTGAGTCTTGCCGGAAAAAATAACAAGGTATTTACTTATTACGATGTCAACGAGGCCGTAACCACTAATCCCGCGAGTGTCCGCTGGATTGCTATGAATTTGATTGCGCAGACGGGCAGCGGTTCTTATGCGAACTGGGAAGGGCAGTCGGAGCAAGCCTCATCTGTCGCAGTGAATAAATATCAATAAAAGTTTTAGGAGAAAGATGAAAGGTTTCCGACAATACCGGCGCTTACTGGCTATTGATATCAGCTCCAATACCGTAAGCCTTGTTTACCGCGAAGTAACGGCTCAGGGATTTCGTATTTTAAATTACGCCGCTTTTAAAAATGTTTCTTCCGAGAATATTGTTCAAGAGGTAAATGATTTCTGCCGGAAAAATTCTGTCCGGAATAAAGAGGTTCTTTTAAGTATTTCCCAAACCGACAGCGTGAGCATTAAATATTTGATCTTGCCGGAATTGCCGGCGGATGAATTGATTGGCGCGGCCAAGTGGCAATTGAAAGAGGAAGTCCCCTTTGACATTGAACACGCTTACCTTGAGTGGCAGATTGTCAAGGAATTCACGGATGAAGAAGGCGCCAAAAGACAAGGCATGGTCTTTATAGCTATTAAAAAAGAAACAGTTGATCAATATGTATCGGTGCTTGCCCAATGTCATTTAAGGCCCCTTGGCATCACGAGCAGCTCTCTCAATTATGTCCATCTTATCACGGATGCCCCGGCGGTTTTTGCCGTTTTGGAGGTGCAAGAGAATGATGCCACATTAGACATTTATCTGAATCGCCGGTTGAGTTTTGTGCGAATTTTGCCGTTTTCCTGGCAAAAGATCATTCAATCCTTAACTGAAATTTTGGTTTCGGATCAGGGGAAAATTGAACTTTCCTGCGATGATGCCGAAAATATCGTAACAGTATGCGGCGTCCCGGATCATGACGCGCAGGTGATCAGTGGCAATATCCGTGGGAGTCAAGTCACGGCCATGCTGCGCCCGATTCTAGAGGCCTTAACCCGGGAACTTAATTTTTCGTTCCAATATTTTGCTTCGAGTCTGGGAGAACAAAAACCCGCCTGTCTCTACTTGGCAGGAGAAGTGACTCGGTTTAAGAATTTGGATCATTATTTAAGCCGAGAATTTAATTTTGCGGTCGCCCCCCTTAAAATTCCAGAGAGCGTGGATATTCAAGGATCACAAAAAACAATAACCCCCCATGAGCGAGAGCGCAGCGCTATTTTGAGCGCCGTGGGATCCTTTTTGCCAAATGGTCAAGGGATCAATCTCTTACCGCAAGAGTTAAAAAATCAGAACCGAAATCGTTCGCGCGAAGCCCTCCTGCGCGTGGCCGTGCTTATTGTCAGTTCGATTTTTTTATTTTGGTGGGGGAGCGTGGAATTTCAAATGCGGGATTATGCACAGCGATTAAAGAATGCCCAGCAGCATCTGATGACCATCGGTTTTTTGCAGGAATTAAAGGAAAAGGTGGGCCATAAAGAGGATTTGATGAAAAGGATTCAAGAAACAGAAATCCCGGTAGATAGTTTATTGAAAGTGATAAGCAGCGCCATTCCTGCCGCAGTCATTTTAGATGAACTGAATTTTAATAGAGATGGTTTTCATATTGTTCTGCGGGGGAAAATCTTCGCGGCCGAAGCCGATGCGCAAACGGTTCTGACAAATTTCATGGAACAGCTGGAAAATACCCCTTTGATTGCCGAAGCGGGTTTAGTTTCTATAACCGGGGTGGGGCCGAGCCAGGTTTTTGAAATTAAATGTGACTTAAATCACCGATAAAAGTTATGCCCATAAAATGAGCTCCCAGCAAATCAGAATGATTGTCAAGCCGGCAGTTATCATCGGGGCGTTTGTCGTGTTTTATTTTTTTATTCAATCCCCCCGGCAGTCGCGCCTGCGTCAATTGCAGGTTGAGTTTTATGGCGCGCAGGCCCAGATTGAACAGATTGAAAAGGTGGTAGCCCAGGGACATGCCCTGGAAGAAGGGATAAGGCTTTTTCAGCAAAACCGAAAATATATTGATGCGAAGTTTCCAGCGAAAGAAGAAGAAGGATTGAAAGGGCTTTCGGACATTGCCCGCAGTTTTGCTATGGAAGTTTTTTCTTTAAAATCCTCACCGAAGATGCCATTCCTTTCGCAGAGCCAAGAAAAAGTGGAGATTGACGGAAAGACCTGTTATCGGGTTTATGTCTCGATGGAAATGAAAGGAAATTATGCGCAGTTAATTCAATACATTATGTCGTTAAAAGAATCCTTGCCGGCGTATATTAGCGTTGAGAAGCTGCGCGTTATCCGGGACAGCGCCGGTTCTAATAAGTTAAGTATTTTTATCGATTTTCATTTGTATCTTTTATCGTAACATGCTCAATAAAAATCAAATTGAAATTATGGCTGTGGTCATCTTGAGTATTGTCTTGATTGCCTTAGCCGTTGAAAAATTTGTTCCCCGACAGCCGATGGCAGGGGCAAGTGTCACAAAGGCCATGGCCGCCCCTCCCGCCGACCCTATGGCGGATATGGACAGCCGCCGGCCTTTATATATCATCCTGCATCAGGCAACCAAGGATTTGGCTTTTCCTCGTGATCCGTTTAATCCAGCGCCGCTTGTTCCAGCTGATGGCCCGGTGCAGCTTAACCTTATGGGGATTGTCTGGGATCAAAAGAAGCCGAGCGCAATAATTAATAACGAAATTGTGCAAATCGGCAGTACCATAGCCAATCATATTGTGGTTGATATTCAAGAGAATAAAGTGATTGTGAATGATGGCAGCAGTGATCTTGAACTTACCATCCCAGAATTTTAATCTCAATTTCTATTGACCTTTGTAGAACCAAAAGAATTGAGGTAGTCAATATTGGCCTTTGTCTCCTCAATGATAAATCCAAATTTTTTTCTTTAGTTGTACAAAGGCCCATAATTGTTGAGGAGATAACTATGCAGAGAATAATCAATCATTGAATCAACAGGTAAGGAATATTCGTGGAAATAGGAATTGTTGGTTTACCGAACGTTGGAAAGTCAAGTTTGTTCAATGCCTTAACTGGCGCTGGGGTGGCGGCAGAAAATTTTCCTTTTACCACTATTGAACCCAACGTGGGTGTCGTTCCTTTACCGGATGCGCGATTGAAGCGTTTGGCTGAGGAATTTCATAGCGCCAAGATAACACCAGCGGGCATTCGTTTTGTGGATATCGCCGGTTTGGTAAAAGGCGCCAGCCAAGGGGAAGGGCTGGGCAATAAATTTCTTTCCAATATTCGGGAAGTGGATGCGATCGCCCATGTGGTGCGCTGTTTTCATGATGATAATGTGGTAAATATTATGTCGGACATTGACCCCTTGGGCGCAGCGGATATCATTGAAACGGAATTATTGCTGGCTGATATCCAACAATGCCAAAAGGCGATCGAACGGGTCATCAAGCCCGCGAAATCCGGCGATAAAGCGGCTAAAGAAAAATTGGCTATTCTTGAAGAGGCATTGCGGGCCTTCAACGAAGGCAAGCCGGCGCGTTTGCAGAAAATTCCGGTAGACATCCACCGTGAATTTCAATTTTTAACAGCGAAGCCGGTTCTCTACGTGGCGAATACAGATGAAGGGAAAATGGATCCTAGTCTCATTGCCCCGCTGCAAGAACGCGCAAAAAAAGAAAATGCCATGGTTGTTCCTTTGTGCACCAAATTGGAGGCGGAGATTGTGCAGCTCCCGTCCGAGGAGAGGGCCGCGTATTATGAGGCTGCGGGGATTGTGTCACCGGGGCTCGCGGCGCTTGCGAAGGCTGGAGAGCAGTTGTTGAGTTTGGCGTGTTTTTTTACCGCTGGCCCGCAAGAGGCTCGGGCGTGGCTTATTCCGAAGGGAACGAAAGCCGTTAAAGCCGCCGGTAAAATCCATAGTGACATTGAGCGGGGCTTTATCCGCGCGGAGATTTATAAATATGCTGATCTGGAACGTCTTGGGAATTATAAAGCATTGCAAGAGCGAAACCTTATTACTCTGGAAGGAAAAGATTATCAAATTCAGGATGGCGATGTGGTGTACTTTCGATTCAGCGTTTAGTTCCCCATCGCGGATATAGGGGGCGCTGGTTATGCTCTGTAATCCACAAGTGATAAAATCAGGCAAAGTTCCTCTGGAACGGGCTCTTTCCAAATTAGGCATCGCCTCGCGCAGTGAAACCCGCCGGTGGGTTCTTGCCGGCCGTATTAAAGTGGATCGGATAGTCAGGCGTGATCCAAATTTTTTGGTGGCCCCAGAGACATCGGTGTTGGAGTTGGACGAGAGCCGTTTGATTCGTCCAATCAAACGGATAATCCTTTTATATAAACCGCGTGGTGCCGTGACTACGCGGTCGGATGAAAAGGGACGGACGACAATTTTTTCGCTTTTAGAAAAGAAAGATCAAAATTTGCATACGATCGGCCGTCTTGATATGGCGACATCGGGACTTTTGCTTTTGACAAATGATTCGCGATTATCGTCATGGTTAACCGACCCGCTGAACCGTATCCCGCGAGTCTATCTGGCAACGGTCAAAGGCCGCGTCAGCGATGAGAAATTAGCGGCGCTGCACAAAGGCATTGAAGACCAGGGCGAGCGATTAACGGCAAACAAAATTATTCTGCGTAAAGCCAGCGGCCGCGAGTCGCACATCACTGTGGAGTTATTGGAAGGAAAGAATCGCGAGATTCGCCGGATGTTTACCGCGATAGGCCATGAGATCACGTCACTCAAGCGGATTGCCTTTGGAGGGTTAACACTGGGGACTTTGCAGCCTGGGCAATATACGGAATTATCGATGGAGCAATTGAGAAAATTTTTTCCGCAGGCGTCCATGTTTCAAGAAAACTCCTCACTTCGTTCGTACTGATTTTCCCTTAAATATTTTAGAGGAAGATAGTGTCGGAAAACCTCCTTTCAGTGTCATTGCGGGCGCTTTTTGCGAAGCAATCTTTCCTGGATTGCTTCGTCGCTACGCTCCTCGCAATGACACCGGGAGGGTTTTCCGACACTATCTTGTTGAAAGTAAAGATTGGAAGGCTTATCTAATGGAAGAAGATGAAGAAATGAATGAAGAGTAGGATTTTCGCGTTTGAATATAGAGTCTGTCATTCCCGACAAAGGCATTCGGGAATGACAAACGCGTAAGTCCTAAAGAGATGAGATTGAAGACAGGCAGGGGGTTGAAAACTATTACCACCTTACTATGGGCCTTTGTACAACTAAAGAAAAAAATTTGGATTTATCATTGAGGAG
>CAYHTV010000044.1:0-15009 GCA_964359575.1 uncultured Planctomycetales bacterium | reverse complement strand
GACTGGATTCCCGCCTTCGCGGGAATGACAAAATGCTAATTAAGACAGCATTGATAGACCATAAAAATTTTTATTGAAATTATGAGAGCCGCGGTTATTGATATAGGTTCGAGTTCAATTAAGCTGATCATCGGAGAACGGGCCGAAGATGACGTGAAAATCATCGAGTCGCTTAAGAATGTCCTGCCGATAGGCAAGAATACGTTTTTTGGCGGGCGTATCCCTCAGGAAATAATCAATCAAACGGTCGGCTTTATTGAGAAATATAAACAGGTCCTCAAAGAATATGAAATCTCCGAATGCATGGTCATCGCCACCACCGCAGTGCGCGAGGCCCGCAATAAAGATATTTTTATCGACGCCATTTTCCGCAAAACCGGCTTTAATATCGATGTTTTTAACGTTGGGGATGTTGTCTATTATATCGACTCTTATCTGTCCCAAAAATTAAAAAAGGCTTATCCTATCAATGACAAAAATTTGATCATCGCTGAGCTGGGTGCCGGGAGCCTTGACATTTCCGTTATGGAAAAGGGTTCCACGATCATGAACGTCGGGTTTCCCATTGGTACTCTCAAGCTTAAACAATTGATGAGCGATTTGGACGGCAGTATTGAAGAAATTTATGGTGCGGTGAAAGAGTTTATTTTGAATGAAATTTTCTATCTTAAGCATTCGCTCCCTAATCTTGAGATCGATGATGTCATCCTCATCGATGAAAACTATTCTCAGTATTTGCAGACTGTTTTGCCAAGTACAAAGAGGGAATCCAATTTTTTTCAATTTAAATTAGCCGAGGCTGAGGAGTTTTTAACCAGCCTCATCAACAAAAATCAAGATGAAATCAGCTCCGTTTATAAAATTCCTCAGGATATCACCGATACTATCATCGGGTATGCCATTGTTTTAAACACCTTGTTTAAATTGACCCGTAATCGGCATATTTATATTTTAGAAACCTCATTGGCAGAGGCGATTTTAGCCAATACCTTGTTTAGCGTCGAATTATCAAAGAAGAAGAATAAGCTTAACCAGCTCATCTCGGTGGCCAATTTTTTATGCTTGAAATATAACTTGGATTGGAAACACGCGCGTCACGTGGCGGGTTTAGCTGAGATGCTTTTTAACGAGCTTAAGGAGAACTTGAGCCTGCAGGAGACGGATTCGCTTTACCTTATCCTGGCGGCGTATCTGCATGATATCGGGATGTTTGTCAATAACCGATCGCACCATAAACATTCAGAATACATTATTAGTTCTTTGAGCTTATTCCGGTTGACGGAAGAAGAAATCAAAATCATCGCCTGTATTGCGCGCTATCACCGCCGCACAGCTCCGGTCAAAACGCATATTTTGTATAATTCTTTGGCGCCGAACAATCAGATCCTCGCGCAGAAGCTGAGTGCCATTTTAAGGATCGCGAATTCTTTAGACCGTTCGCACCGTCAAAAAGTAAAGAAAATAGAAATTGCCTTTAACCGCAAGCAAGATATCACTCTCACGGTACACACGCCGGAAAGTTTTGTGTTGGAGAAGGCAAGCTTTCTGGGTAATAGAAAACTCTTTGAGGAAGTCTCGGGCAATAAGATTAATCTCGCCATTAAGAATCCGGAGTAAACGGTGGAATCAACTGATCCCAAGGAAAAATTCATTCATCGCGATTTAAGCTGGCTTGCCTTTAATGAGCGGGTTTTGGAAGAGGCAACCGATCCGCGCAACCCGCTTTTTGAACGGCTGAAATTTTTGGCCATTTTTGTTAATAATCTTGATGAGTTTTTTATGGTCCGCGTGGCCAGTCTGACGAAGCTGCTGGATTCGGGATATAACCAAAAGGATGATTTTGGCTATTATCCGCAGGAATTATACGGTGAGATAAAGTCGCGCGTTAATGAACTGGTCAAGCGGCTCAATGAAATTTACTATGGACGGATTAAAAAGGAACTTGAAAACAATAAAATTTTTATTAAAGTTTCTGAGGAATTGAATAATGAGCAAAAAAAATACGTAAAGCGGTTTTTGGATACAACCTTATTTCCTATTATCACACCCATGGCGGTGGATCAAGGGCATCCTTTTCCGGTTCTGCCATCGAAGACGATCGCCTTTGCGGTTAGTTTACAGCGTGCTGACAAAACGCATTTGGCCATTATTCCGATTCCTCAAATTATCCCCCGGCTTTTGAAAATACCCTCGGAGAAAGATGAATTTAATTTTATTTTAGTCGATGACATTATCCGTCAGAATCTTAAAATTTTTTTTAAAGGATATAATGTTGAGAGTTTTACCATTTTTCGAGTGATCCGCGACAGTGAGCTCGCGGTTGATGAGGAATTGGCCCCGGATTTATTGAAGACAATCGAGGGCGAGATAAAAAAACGATCTAAGGCCAAAGTTGTTTCCCTTGAGGTCGAGAAATCGTGCGCCCCGGAGCTGTTGGAGATTTTATGCCAAGGAGTTGAATTTGCCAAAGAAGAAGTGATTAGCCTCCCCGGGGATTTGGACTTGACCTGTCTTTTCACGGTGATTACGCAAGTTAGCAGGCCAGATTTATGTTATAGCAGTTATGCCCCATGCAAGATTGAATATGAAAATATTTTTGCCAAGATTCAAGAAGGCAATTTTATTGCGCATCTGCCGTATCAGTCGTTTTATCCCACGGTTGATTTGATCCAGTCCGCCGCTAAAGATGAGAATGTTTTGGCTATCAAAATGACGCTGTACCGCACCAATGAAGATTCAGGAATTGTTAAGGCTTTAAAAGAAGCGGCGAAAAACAGAAAACAAGTGACCGTCTTAGTGGAGATCAAGGCGCGGTTTGATGAAGAAAAAAATATCAACTGGGTTAAAGAGTTGGAAGAGTCGGGATGCCACGTGATTTATGGCATCGCGGGTTTGAAAATCCACTCGAAGATGACCCTGATTGTGCGCAAAGAGGAAGGGCGTATCCGACGCTACATTCATCTTTCGACAGGTAATTATAACGAAAAGACCGCGCGGCTGTACACCGATATTGGCTATTTTACCTCGGACGATGATTTTGCCAAAGACATGTCTGACATATTCAATGTGATTACGGGTTATTCGATTCCTTCACCCTGGAAGAGGATAGTTTCTTCGCCCACCGATCTGAGAAAATATTTTTTTGAATTGATTGACAAAGAGATCGAGTTTCAAAAGGGGCATAGGAACGGACTCATTTTTGCAAAGTTGAATTCTTTAGAGGATCCGCAGATCATCGGGAAGCTTTATCAGGCCTCCGCGGCGGGAGTGAAAATCCGCCTGATTGTGCGCGGCATTTGTTGTCTAATCCCCGGTGTAGCGGGTTTAAGTGAAAACATTGAAGTCAAAAGCATCGTGGGAAGATTTTTGGAACATTCACGGATTTATATTTTTAATAATAACTCGAATGCGCGTATTTTTTTGGCATCCGCGGACTGGATGCGGCGGAATTTTGATCGGCGTATCGAGTTGTTGTTTGAAATTTATAAGGAGGAAATTAAAAAACAGTTGCAGTTTGTTATGGATATGTCCTGGAAGGATAACTTGAAATCACGCACTCTGCTGGCGGATAGAACTTACGCGCGCCAGAAGGACGATGGCGAAAAAATAGATTCTCAAGAATCCCTTATCCATTATTACACGGGATGAAAGAATTATCCTGCCAACAGTTTGCCCAGAGCGCCATCAGCCGGCCTATCCGGAGGTTCCAAGAGGAGGCGCTTTGCGTGCGGCGCGCGAAGGGCCGGGAGGCTCTTCATCAGATGCGGGTTGCCTCTCGCCGGCTGCGCAACAGCCTCTGGGTTCTTCAAAAAATTTTTCCAAGAGAAAATTTTAAAAGGTGGATACAAGGTATTCGCAAAGTGGCCAAAGTCTCTGGGCAGGCCCGCGATATCGATGTGCAAATTGTTTTCTTGAATGGATTTTGCCGCAGGATAAAAAATCCGCGTCATCGCGCCGGCCTCAAGATGTTGGCGGGCTTTTTAAGAGAACGGCGTAAAAGAATCCAGCCCAGGATTATCCAGGCATTGGATGATTTACAGCGCAGTAAGATTTTTGACGACATTAATTCCTCACAAAAACTAATTTTTTCATCCGGCAAAAAGAAACAAAAAAAGCGTCTTTGGGACCTCACCCAGAAAAAAATTGTTCAACGCTTGGGCGGGCTGTTGGCATTTGAACAATATGTTTATTCCCCGCAAAAAGTTAAAAAGCTGCATGAAACGCGCATCGCCGCCAAACATCTGCGCTACACTTTGGAAGGTTTCGCACTGCTCTATGGTCCTGCCATTCAATCATTTATTGATTCGGCGCGCGATATCCAGCGGATTCTCGGCGAGCTTCATGATTACGATGTATGGATTCAAACCCTGCCGCGATTCATGGCGCGGCAGCATAGAGACCAAAATCATAAAGATGCCCTGATTGAGCTGCGTGAGCATTGTCAGAGAGAGCGCGCGCAGGCCTATAAGAAATTTGTTAAGCTTTGGGAATCTCAGCGATCACAGCGCACGTGGAATCAATTGGCGCACGTTGTGACGTCCCCGCAGCATCAATAATTTAACGTCAGTTCGATATAAGAATTCCTCCCCCTTTATGGGGGAGGCGAGGTGGGGGTGGATAGAAGATGAAAACACTATTTTTCATCACCCTCCCCCAACCCCTCCCATCGAGGGAGGGGAAAAATTATATCGAACTCACGTTAATTTAAGTAGTTTTTGCTGACTGCAACAGGGCCACCGCTCCTAAAATAATCGCATCATCGCCCAGTTGTGATTGGACAATCTTACAATTGGAGACCCCAGCGAGGAAGGGGTTGGCATCGGCGGCTTTTTTGACAATGGGGAGGATGAAGTCTCCGCAGGCTTCGATAATCCCTCCGCCTAAGACAATAATTTCCGGATCAAAAATGTGCCGGACAGAAATGCAGGCCAATCCTAAAATTTTCGCCGCGCGTTTCATGACATGAGTAACGACAGGGTCTTTTTGTTCAAGGGCATTGCGCAACATTTTGCTTTTAATAACGCGCAGATTTCCCCCCGCGAGTTTTTTTATTACTGTCGGCTTTTTATTTTTGATGGCCAGGCGGATATCCCGTTCAATGGCCCAGCGGCTCGCCAGGGCTTCTAGACAGCCATAGTTGCCGCAGCTGCATTTTGGGCCGTGGACATCCATGATCATATGCCCGATTTCGGCGGCGGCGCCGTTGTTTCCGGTTAATAATTCGCCGTGGAGGATAACCCCGCCGCCAATCCCGGTGCCCGGAAAAATTCCAATGACATTTTGAGTATGCCTGGCGGCCCCTAACCAGCGCTCCGCGAGGATCCCAAGATTGACGTCATTGCCGACAGCTGCCGCAACGGGGAAACTTCTTTTGATTTCCCGGGCCAGGTGAAAATTGGATAGGCGAATATTAGGGGTCACAATGATCCTGTGATTATGGGGATTAACAATCCCCGGGACACCGATGCCGATACCTTGCAAATCTTTGACTGTTAATTTTTGTTCCTTAAGGAGATCTCCAACAATCTTTTTGATGATGCTCACAATTTCTCTGGGTGGTGCGTTGTGAGGTGTGGGAAGTTTCGTGCGCAGGAGGATTTTTCCGCCAGGGCTCACCAATCCCGCCGCTAATTTTGTTCCGCCCACATCAATGCCAATAAATAATTTCTTTTTCACGGTGCTAATTATACCATTAAATATAAAAATGATATTTAGTTAAAAGTTTTTAAGCAATATGCACCTGGCCAAAAAAACTCAAAAAGATAGTTTTTTGATTAAATTTTGGTTATATTATTTAACGTCAGTTCGACATTAAGAATTCCTCTGGCCCCTCACATTGAGGGGGGGGAAAAATTATGAGGTAAGACAATGAGGGTGTCAAATAATTCTAAACGTATATGGATTGTTTTAGTTTTTTTTGTTTTTTTCTTAATATTTGTTTACTTTGGGCTGAGAGTAAATACTGAAATTGATGATCTTACAAAAATTTCGAGACAACCCATAAATTTTTTACAGTCTATTTACCCTAAGGCAAAAAATAATACAGATACACCGCATATAGAAATTTTGCGTATTGAGCGTAAGTTACCCCAACAGGATCATGCCGACAATATTATCCTAATTAATAGCAAGGAAGTGGCTCGGTTTAAGAGTGAGAATGATAGATTTTTCGATATGATAGGCCAAATCCCCGATGGTAAAGTTAAGTTTGTGAACGAATGGGAAAATACCTACGGTTTTGAACATTATCGCAATGGGATAAGAGACGGGGAGTATGTCGAATATTACAGCAATGATCAATTGAAGGTTAACGCGGAATACTTGCGAGGGCGGCCTATGAAGCGAAAAAGCTACTTTCTTAATGGGAGCCTACGAACAAATGAGGACTACAGCAACGCGGAATGGATTTCTAACCTTCGTTCGTCTGGGAAAATTAAAGAAGTGGGCATAGGAAAAATTTACCGGATTGATGGTTCGCTAAAATATGAGTGGTATTTCGTTGATGATGCTGAAAAAAATTATACAAAGACATATGATTCAGCGGGAAATCTCATAGAGGCTAATTATTACAACGCGCAGGGTGATTTGATAGCGCCTTAGGAAGATATATTGTATTGAATTTGGATCGGAGCGTAAATAGGAGCCAATTTGTCGTAATCAAAATAATTCTAAAATTAGCAGTTTGTTAAAACCTCGCCATTTTAAATACGTAACCCATTTAATTCCAAATACTTATGATGCCTTGCAGCGTTGTTTGGAAATACACGAAGCGCTTCCAGGATTGAGAGATTTTTGGATTTATGTGTCAAAAAAATATTTTTTTAAATTGCTAGAATAGCTTGTTTTTCGATAATTATGTGTTATCTTTAATTATAGACACAAGTGACACTTGACGAAAGGGCAAACTATCCGTAAGGATAGGACGCAAAGTCAGAGATCCTTTAATAGAGGACGGCTCAGCTACCGAATCAAAGAAAAAAACTGCAGCCTATCCCTATATAAAGGAATAGGCTTTTTTTATGATGCCTTTGTTGACAGCACATGGGGGTTTAAAAAATGGCTAAACGAAATAAAAACATGTATCACCTCAAATCCGAACAAGGTGGGACGCTTGTGGAGGTCATGATATCTGTTTATATATTGTCGGTGGTCATCGTGGGAACGATTGCCCTGTTTGCCAACTGTAATGTTTTCATGGCAGAAATAAAAGAGCATGCGATCGCCAATAGCGCCTTAAACCAACGGATGGAAGAAATAAGGGCTCTTTCTTATAGCTCGATTACTAATCTTAGTTCATCCTTCAGCGCAACCGGATTTAGTCTGCTTGACAATGCCGCGGGCACTGTCACGGTCGATAATCCTTTTAACGCTAATGATATTCGCCGAGTCACCTTAATGGTCAGTTGGACATCACCCCAGGGAAGATCTATGTCGAAAAGTTTGGCTGCCTACTTTACAAACAACGGTATAAATCAGCAATAGGAGAAAAAATGAAGATATGTATGAATCGATTAGCCCAGGCCGTGTGCAGAAGTAAAAACAGCACGGCCGCTTTTACCCTCGTGGAGACTATGTTTGCCTCGGTTATCGGTATATTGGTTTTGGGTATGGTCATGATCCTTTATGTGGGTGTGCAGCATAGTATGACCGTGGGCGTCGCCTTAGCGGAGATTAACGCGGATGCCCGTTTGGCCATGGATCGAATTGTCAGAGATGCTCGCTGGGCAACTCAACTGGAGACAAGCCGTACTCTTAACGGAACAACTTACATAACAGGGAATAACCAGTTTGTCATCAAAATTCCTTCTATCAACTCAAGTGGCGACATCATCGCAAATACCTATGATTATGTCATCTATGCTTTAGATCCATCCGATCTAACACAATTAAAAAAGATTATTGATCCGAATGCCTCAAGCAGCCGAACCAGCTTGAATCAAGTTATTGCCAAGAATATTAATTCCTTTTCACTGAGTTCAGCGGGGATAGGCTTATCGAGTATTGGCAGTTTAAGCAGTGTGAAGGCCGTTGAGGTGGCTATTTCTGTTAATAAACAGCCGTTAGTAGGCCGAACGATTACTCAATCGCTCGCTTCAGAAGTGGAAATACGAAATGATTAGAAAAGAGAAACATATGAATAGACCATGGAAGAAAGGTTTTCTTAAAGCTAAAATTTGTAATGAGAGAGGCAGCATGCTTGTTATGTCACTATTGGTGTCTGCCTTGTTTGTTACGTTTAGCGCCGGTTATTTGGGCCTGCTGGCGGTTGAGGCCAGGAATACGGAGAAAGCACACCGGTCCAATTTGGCCTTGCATATGGCCGAATCAGGGGTGGAAGAGGCTATTTGGGAAATCAATTATAATAATAAAACCTTTGCATCCGCGAATGGATGGTCTGGGACAAATCCTAAGACAAAGACCTCCTCTCTGACAACATCCTTGGGAAAAAATTTAGGATCCTATACGGTTACGGTGACAGACCCCACTGGGACAGCACCGGTTGTTTCAAGCACAGGTTCAGCCCTTTATCAGTCATCTACTTTGGCGGAATCCAGAACCGTTAAAGTAGCTTTAATAGCTCCCAGTTCTCAGACCTACACCCGGGCCGTTTTTGTTAGTCGACTAGTTGAGATGTATTCAACCTCCTGTACGGATAGTTTTGATTCAAGGAACGGCCCTTATAGCGTTACTAATAAGGGAACCGATGGAGACGTTGGGACCAATTCAACCGCAGGCGGGCAAATACATATGTATAGTAATTCAATGATTAAAGGGGATGCTGTGGTTGGTGTCGGTGGGGAACCCAATACCGTCATCCAAAAGAGCGAGACCGCGTCTATAAGTGGGACCAAGAGCGCTTTGTCCAGTGAGGTAATCATTCCCTCGATTCCCGCGCCTACGGGATTAACGGTTATGGGAAGTCTGAATTATGATGACAACAGCGACCATCCCATTTCCTCTTCCGGTCAATATACAAATTTCGTGATCAACGGAAACTCCAGTGTCACTATAAGCGGAAATACCAAGATTTTTGTTACGGGGGAATTTCGTATGGATAGTAATGCCGAGCTTAATATTGCGGGTAACGTGGAACTATATGTGGAAGGATCTTTTCTTGCTAACAGTAACACCACCATCAATAATTTAACTCAAGATCCAACAAAACTAAAAATTTACGGAATAGACGCCCTTGTCGATAACGGTGACACGGCAGGCATAAGATTGAACTCCAATACGCCTACATATGCCACCGTGCATGCTAAAAACAGTACTGTCGACCTAAATAGTAACGATGGAATCTATGGGGCGGTCATGGCTAAGAATATCTACATGCGTTCCAATAGCTGTGTTCATTATGATCTGGCCCTTGGAGCTGGAGGATCATCCGGATCCATAGCAGCTATATCAACCTGGCAAGAAAAATAATTTAATAAACAGCCGTTAGCAGGCCGAACGATTACTCAATCGCTCGCTTCAGAAGTGGAAATAAGAAATGATTATTGACCTTTGTACAACCAAAGGAAGTAGGGAAGTCCCCGGCCCGTCCCGCCTAGCGGGACGAAGCGGCGGGGCGGGCAATATTAGGTCTTTTTTCTAGAAGACAAAGGTCTTTATATTGGGCTTCCTTAATTCTATTGGTAAGGAAAAGACCAATAGAAAAGAGAAACATATGAATAGACCATGGAGGAAAGGTTTTCTTAAAGCTAAAATTTGTAATGAGAGAGGCAGCATGCTTGTTATGTCACTATTGGTGTCTGCCTTGTTTGTTACGTTTAGCGCCGGTTATTTGGGCCTGCTGGCGGTTGAGGCCAGGAATACGGAGAAAGCACACCGGTCCAATTTGGCCTTGCATATGGCCGAATCAGGGGTGGAAGAGGCTATTTGGGAAATCAATTATAATAATAAAACCTTTGCATCCGCGAATGGATGGTCTGGGACAAATCCTAAGACAAAGACCTCCTCTCTGACAACATCCTTGGGAAAAAATTTAGGATCCTATACGGTTACGGTGACAGACCCCACTGGGACAGCACCGGTTGTTTCAAGCACAGGTTCAGCCCTTTATCAGTCATCTACTTTGGCGGAATCCAGAACCGTTAAAGTAGCTTTAATAGCTCCCAGTTCTCAGACCTACACCCGGGCCGTTTTTGTTAGTCGACTAGTTGAGATGTATTCAACCTCCTGTACGGATAGTTTTGATTCAAGGAACGGCCCTTATAGCGTTACTAATAAGGGAACCGATGGAGACGTTGGGACCAATTCAACCGCAGGCGGGCAAATACATATGTATAGTAATTCAATGATTAAAGGGGATGCTGTGGTTGGTGTCGGTGGGGAACCCAATACCGTCATCCAAAAGAGCGAGACCGCGTCTATAAGTGGGACCAAGAGCGCTTTGTCCAGTGAGGTAATCATTCCCTCGATTCCCGCGCCTACGGGATTAACGGTTATGGGAAGTCTGAATTATGATGACAACAGCGACCATCCCATTTCCTCTTCCGGTCAATATACAAATTTCGTGATCAACGGAAACTCCAGTGTCACTATAAGCGGAAATACCAAGATTTTTGTTACGGGGGAATTTCGTATGGATAGTAATGCCGAGCTTAATATTGCGGGTAACGTGGAACTATATGTGGAAGGATCTTTTCTTGCTAACAGTAACACCACCATCAATAATTTAACTCAAGATCCAACAAAACTAAAAATTTACGGAATAGACGCCCTTGTCGATCATGGTGACACGGCAGGCATAAGATTGTTCTCCAATACGGTTACATATGCCACCGTGCACGCTAAAAACAGTACTGTCGACCTAAATAGTAACGCTGGAATCTATGGGGCGGTCATGGCTAAGAATGTCTACATGCGTTCCAATAGCTGTGTTCATTATGATGTGGCCCTTGGAGCTGCGGGATCATCGGGATCCATAGCAGCGGTATCAACCTGGCAAGAAAAATAGTTCAACCAAAATTGTTCTGTAGGTTAATTTGGGATGGGTGTATGCGGTTTTTATGGGCCTTTGTACAACTAAAGAAAAAAATTTGGATTTATCATTGAGGAGACAAAGGCCAATATTGACTACCTCAATTCTTTTGGTTCTACAAAGGTCAATAAGAAACGCTAAAAACATGCCGCTGTGTCAAGAAAGCAGGGAATAAGAAAATTTTACGGCGACCCGAAGGGGCGTCCCTTGACAAAATTTATCCCGTTAGAGAACTGCGTTTTCTAACGGGATAAATAGACACGGCCCCGAATAAATGCCCCGAATAAATAAATTCCTGCCTTGCAATTGTTATCCCCGCATAGTAAAATTCCGTAAGTGATTACCACAAACGCATATGAATTTGCAAGACTTTTGTATCTGTGATATAGTTCTTTTCAACTCAGAACTTAAAATTTATTTTTATGCTTTATTCATAGTGGAGCTGCGTCATGAAAGGAATAATTTTGGCTGGAGGGCGGGCGACCCGCCTTTATCCCATCACCAAGGGAATCTCCAAACAGTTGCTGCCGGTCTATGATAAGCCGATGATTTATTACCCGCTTTCTGTCTTGATGCTGGCGGGGATAAAGGAAATTTTGATTATTTCGACTCCCGAAGCCCTCCCGCATTTTAAGAGAATTTTGGGCGACGGCGATAATTTCGGCATCCGAATACAATATAAAGAGCAAAAAGAGCCTCGCGGGTTACCCGAGGCCTTTATTATTGGGGAAGATTTTATCGGCCAGGACAGCGTGGCTTTGATTTTGGGAGATAATATTTTCTTTGGGCATGGTTTGTCGGATATTTTGCAGGAAGCCGCTTCGCAAAAAGCGGGAGGAAGCATTTTTGGTTATTATGTGAAAGACCCGCAACGCTCCGGAGTTGTAGAATTTGATGACCATCGTAAGATTCTCTCCATTGAAGAAAAACCCCAAGTCCCTAAAAGTAATTGGGCGATCACGGGACTCTATTTTTATGATCATCAGGTGGTGAACATTGCCAAGAAATTAAAGCCTTCCGCCCGCGGTGAGCTGGAGATTGTCGATGTGCATAAAGCGTATTGGAGCCAAAAACAATTAAAGCTGCACCTTTTGGGGCGCGGTTATGCCTGGCTCGATACGGGAACGTATTCTTCGCTGATCGACGCTTCCATTTTTATCAAAACCATCGAAGAGCGGCAGGGTTTGAAGATTGGCTGTATTGAAGAGGTCGCCTACCGCAAGGGGTATATCAACCAAGCTCAGTTGAAAAAAATCGCCCATGAGTACAAAACCAGCTACGGCGATTATCTGCTGGATGTGTTAAAAAATGATTGATGCCGAATGTCTAAGAAATCACCCAAATTATTAGTGACCGGTGGCGCGGGATTTATTGGCAGTGAATTTGTCCGTCAGGTCTTGGCTCAAGGATATCAGGTCAGTATTTTCGATAAAATCACTTATGCCGGGGATCTAGAGCGGCTGAAGAAGGTCAAAGGGAAATTTGATTTTCACAAAATCGATGTGTGCGATGAAAAAAAAGTTAACGCCGCTTTAAAAAAAATTAAGCCGCGGATCGTTGTGCATTTTGCCGCTGAGACCCATGTCGACCGCAGTATCTTAGACGCCCAGTTAGCGGCCCGGACCAATGTCTTGGGCACGCAGACTTTAGTTGAAGCTTCCCGCCAAGCCAGCGTGCAGCGGTTCATCCATATCTCCACCGATGAAGTTTACGGAGAAATTGAGCAGGGGCAGTTTACTGAAGCGACACCGTTAAATCCAAGCTCTCCTTATTCGGCGGCCAAGGCGGCCGGGGATTTGATGGTTAAGGCGTACGCGCGCACGTATCAATTTCCAGCTATCATTATCCGCCCGTCCAATAATTACGGCCCTTGGCAGTATCCGGAAAAATTTATGCCGGTGATTATCTACAAGGCCATGCAGAACGAAAAAATTCCGGTTTACGGCAGGGGGTTGAATGTGCGGGAATGGCTGTATGTCGCGGATTGTGCCCGCGGGATTTTAACGATCATGGAAAAGGGAAAATTGGGAGAAATTTATAATCTGGGGTCCGGCCATGAACAGACTAATATCGATGTCGTTAATAAAGTGCTGGAAATTATGCAGAAGCCTAAAAGCCTTATTGAGTTTGTGCAGGACCGCCCGGGACATGATTTAAGGTATTCCTTGAATTATTCCAAATTGCAAAATGAATTGGGATGGCATCCGCAGGTGGATTTTGAGTCGGGAGTCAGGAAAACGATTGAATCGTACCGGAAAAATAAGGATTGGCTCGAGGGGAAAGTTAAATATTTGCGAAGTTATTGGGAAAAGGTTTATAAACGCTAAGGGAGCGAGATAAATTTGAAAGGGAAATTTTGACATGGCGTTTCAATTTGAGCGATTGACAATTCCAGAGGTAATTTTGGTTACACCAGAAGTGTTCCGGGATGAACGGGGATTCTTTGCCGAAGTTTATAAATACCCAGAGTTTGCCCAGGCCGGGATTAAGGCTCAATTTTTGCAGGTCAACCATTCCAAATCGCAAAAAAATGTCGTGCGGGGTCTGCACTATCAAAAAAGTCCTATGGCCCAGGCTAAGTTGGTGCGGGTCATTGCCGGAGAAATTTTTGATGTTGCCGTTGACATTCGCAAAGGCTCGCCGTCTTTCGGCAAATGGGTTGGCGTAAAATTGAATTCGCAGGATTTAAAAATGTTATATATCCCGGAAGGGTTTGCCCATGGATTTTGTGTGCTGGCGGATAATACGGAAGTGGTGTATTATACATCCAACGTCTATGCGCCAGAAACCGAGCGCGGATTGGCCTGGAATGATCCTCACATCGATATCAAGTGGCCGGTTAAAGCCCCAGTCATTTCTAAAAAAGACAGTAACTACCCTGCATTTGCCTCGCTGGACAATGAATTTTTTTATGCCAAGTGATCAAAGGAGATAAGGCATGCCGCGCAAGGCTCTCATCACCGGAATCACCGGTCAAGATGGTTCTTATCTGGCAGAATTTTTATTAGCGAAAGGTTATGAAGTGCATGGGATTGTCCGGCGGGTAGCCTTGGAAGATCCCGACCATCGGCTGTGGCGGATCAAACATATTCAGGACAAATTGATTTTGCATTCGGCGTCTTTGGATAATTATCCGAGTATTTTTCAGATCGTTGAAAAAATTAAACCCGATGAATGTTATCATTTAGCCGCCCAGAGTTTTGTGAATTATTCCTTCGAATCCGAATTCTCAACCATTAATACCAATATCAATAGCACACACTACATGCTTTCGGCTATTAAAGAGAAAGCGCCGCGCTGCCGTTTTTATTTCGCCGCCAGCAGTGAAATGTTCGGGCTGGTGCGGGCAACACCGCAAAAAGAGACGACACCATTTTATCCGCGTTCGCCGTATGGTATTTCGAAAGTGGCGGGTTGCCATTTGACGCGTAATTATCGCGAGAGCTATCAACTGTTTGCCCTCTGTGGAATTTTATTTAATCATGAAAGTCCGCGGCGCGGGTATGAATTTGTCACGCGCAAGATCACTCACACGGTCGCTCAAATCAAATTAGGCCTGGCCAAAGAATTGCGTTTGGGCAATCTTGAGGCTAAGCGTGACTGGGGTTTTGCGGGTGACTATGTTAAGGCGATGTGGCTCATGCTGCAGCAAGATAGCCCTGAGGATTATGTTATTGCCACCAATGAGAGCCATTCCGTCATACAATTTTTGGAATTGGCTTTTGGACAGGTGAATTTGGATTGGCGTGATTACGTCATTACGGATGAGAAATTTTACCGCTCTGCGGGAGTGGAAGCGCTGCGCGGGGATTACAGTAAAGCCAAAAAAGAGATCGGCTGGAGTCCCACGGTAAATTTTCCAGAACTCGTTAAGATGATGATCGATGCCGATCTTGAACTCAATCAAAAAATATTATCGGAGAAATCCGGATAATTCCTCGCCGTTGTGAAATCACGTTACAATAATATCGATAGTGTCGGAAAACCTCCTTTCAGTGTCATTGCGAGCGCTTTTTGCGAAG